>JARFQH010000179.1 GCA_029287875.1 Desulfobacteraceae bacterium
ACGGCTTCCGCCATCGTAATGTCTTTGACCGGTATGAACGGCACCACGTCAACTGCTCCCATGCGCGGGTGCTGACCCTGGTGACGGCGAAGGTCGATGACCGCGATCGCTTCACCCATGGCCTCGATCATGGCGGTTTTCAGAGCCTCGGGCGTACCGATGACCGTCACCACCAGGCGATTGTGATCTTCGTCGCGCTGCGTGTCGAGCAACCGGATGCCGGCCTTGTCTTTAAAAGGCGCAATGATCTTTGCGATATTCTCGCGGTTGCGACCCTCGCTGAAATTCGGAACGCACTCGAGTATCTTATTCATGGCGGTGCCGGCTCCTATTATGTCATTTCGGTCATTGTGATTTGTTTGTTAATTCATAGGTTGAGCAGTTTCCCGCCCAGGCGGAATTAAGCGTTCTGAGCTGAAAAGCCCTTAAAAAGCTAATATCTAAATAATTCTGGCTTTATGGTGTTCATAAAACCGTTTCATCCAAAGGGGTATGACGGTTATTTCGGATCTTGATCAACAGGGTATATCGTATCAATCGGTAGTAACCTTTGAACCCGGAACCGATCAGTTTAGAGTCTTAAATCGTAACTTCTCCGCAAGATGCGAAGATGGGTCGTTAAAGTGAAACCACTTGAATCATCGGGAATAGGGTTATAGGCTTCAGGTGTCAGGTGTCAGGTGTCAGAAAACCCCAAATCTTGAAACCCGAAACCTGAACACTGATTTGGTTGCGGCCGAAGGCCTGCATCGGTTAAAAATAACACGCCTCGCCGCGACCGAAGGATGCCGGTTATGGGTGGGCGTCGTCCAGGGCCTCTTCGACAAGTTTCGCAACCGCCTCATCATCAGCCAAGAACGGCAAGGTAATGTGATCCGTCCCCTGGTGCCCGGCATTGAAATGAATGCCGGTGGCAATGGCGTTCTCGTTGCGCGCCCATGCCCGCCGCGCCACCCCGCCCATCACATCCCAGGGAATCGCGAGACAGATGATCCCGTCCACCCGTTCACTGCCGTCCAGCACCAGGCCGAAGCCTCCGTTGATGGCCTTGCCGATTCCGACTCCGCCGCCGTTGTGCAACGCCACCAGGCTCATGCCCCGTGCGGCGTTGCCGGCAAAGCAATGCGTGGCCATGTCGGCCATGATGTTGCTGCCGTCCTTGATATTGGCTGTTTCCCGGAATGGTGAATCCGTGCCGCCGGTGTCGTGATGATCCCGGCCGAGCATCACCGGTCCGATTTCCCCCCTGCGCACCATCTCGTTGAACTTGAGGGCGACCGTCATTCGGCCGAGCGCATCCAGGTAAAGAATCCGGGCCTGGGTGCCGACCACTAACTGGTGCCGGTCGGCATCCCGGATCCAAACGTAGTTGTCGCGGTCCTGGAACCGCCGTTCGGGATCGATGCACGCTATGGCGGCCCGATCGGTCTTGAACAGGTCTTCCCGTTCACCATTGAGGCACACCCAGCGAAAGGGACCGTACCCGTAGTCGAACAGCAGGGGTCCCATGATGTCCTCGACGTAGGACGGAAAAACGAACCCGTCCAGCGGATCTTTACCATTTCTGCAGATGCTCTTGACACCGGCATCGTAAACCGCTTTCATGAAACTGTTGCCGTAGTCGAAGAAGTAGGTCCCCCGCTCGACCAAGGTTTGGACCAACTCGTAGTGGCGTTTGAGGGAACGATCGACGAATTGTCTGAACTTCAGCGGTTCTGCCCTGAGCATTTCCGTGCGCTCGTCGAACGTCAACCCCTGAGGGCAGTACCCTCCCTCATAGGCGGCATGACAGGAGGTCTGATCGGAAAGCAGATCGATGGTGGCGTCATGACGGACCGCGTATTCGAGCAGGTCGACGATGTTGCCGTGAAAGGCGATCGCCATCGTCTGGCGTTTCTGCTGGCACAATTTGGCCATCGCGAAGGCCTCATGGGGATCGTCGACGACGGCGCTCACCCAACCCTGGTCGTGGCGCGTTTGAATCCTGGAAAGATCGACCTCGGCGATGATGCTCACGCCGCCGGCGATATCAACCGCCTTGCCCTGGGCCCCGCTCATCCCGCCCAGTCCGGAGGAGACGAACAGACGGCCGGCCAGGTTTTCTTCACGCGCCAGTCCGAGTTTCAGCCGACCGGCGTTTAAGACGGTGCTGTAGGTTCCGTGTACGATTCCCTGGGGGCCGATATACATCCAGCCGCCGGCCGTCATCTGGCCGTAATTGGCCACGCCGAGGGCCGCGGCGCGGCGCCAGTTCTCCGTGTTGTCAAAAGCCCCTACCATCAGGGCGTTGGTGATGATAACGCGCGGAGCGGTTCCCGATGACGCAAACAGACCGAGAGGATGACCGGAGGCCACCACCAGCGTCTGGTCACGGGTCATGATTTCAAGATAGCGTCTGATCAGGTGGTACTGCATCCAGTTCTGACAGACCTGACCGGTCTCCCCGTAGGTCACGAGTTCGTAAGGATAGAGGGCGATCTCGAAGTCCAGATTGTTGTCGATCATGACCTGAAAAGCACGGCCTTCGAGGCAATTGCCCTGATAGCTGTCGATCGGCCGCCCCCGGATGCGGCCTTCCGGCCGGAACCGATAGCCGTAGACCCGTCCGCGCGTCAACAGCTCGTTCAGGAACTCCGGGGCCAGGAGGGGATGCCACTCTTTAGGCACGTAGCGCAGCGCATTTTTCAAGGCGAGTTCGGTATCGCGGCGGGAGAGCGAAAACTGTCTTTTGGGAGCCCGGCGGATGCCGTCGACAAATGTCGGCATGGTCGGCAGGTCGCCGAAGACCTGATCCAACCGGACGCTCATGGCGGCGGCGATTTGATGGTTGTCGATCATGGGTGCATTCCTTTGCCGGTGAGGCTCAGTGCATGGGGTTATAGAACAATATGCTAACCCGCCTGAAAAAATCAAGACTCGCGGCGGGATTGTGTTTTCACGGCAACTGTTCTATCAAGTACAAATGATGTCTGAAAAATCGAAACTGTCGATAGACGTAATAATAGAAACGGTAGTGCGATGAAGACGATACAAATAGGAATCGATGGCTTGACACTGACCGACCTGGTGGCGGCGGCCCGCAATGGCGGCCGGGTCGAATTGAGCGCCAATTCGCAAATCCGCATCCGTGAAGCCCGCCGGTTGATCGACCGCTGGGTTGCCGAGGGCCGGACCATTTACGGCGTTACCACCGGTTTCGGGGCGCTGAGCGATGTGGCCATTTCCGGGAAAGATACCCGCCGCCTTCAGAAAAACATCCTCATGAGCCATGCCACCGGTGTGGGAGCGCCCCTTGACCAAGAGACGGTCCGGGCCGTCATGCTCCTTCGCATAAAGGACATGGCGCGGGGACACTCGGGCATCCGCTTGGAGACGGTCCTTTTTTTGCTCGACCTTCTCAACAGGGGCGTTTGTCCGGTGGTACCGGAAAAAGGGTCGGTGGGGGCCAGCGGAGACCTGGCACCCTTGGCCCACCTGTCCCTGATTCTGCTCGGCAAAGGCGAGGCCTTTTTCGAGGGTGAACGGCTGTCGGGTGCCGAAGCTCTCAAAAGATGCGGCCTGGCGCCGATCCGGCTCGAAGCGGCCGAGGGCCTTGCATTGGTCAACGGTACCCAGGTGATGACCGCCATCGGCGCACTGGCGGTTTACGACGCCCTGCAATTGTCCCGGCTGATCGACATCGCCGCCGCAATGAGCCTCGAGGTGCTGATGGGCAGCCGCAACGAGTTCAATCAGCGCATTCACCGGGTTCGCCCTCACCCCGGCCAGACCGCGGCCGCCGACAACATGGAACGCATCGTTCAGGACAGCGAGATCATCACCTCGCACAAAGACTGCTTCCGCGTTCAGGACGCCTATACCCTGCGGTGCTCACCGCAGGTCCACGGCGCTACCAAGGATGCGCTAGCCTATGCCCGCAAGATCATCGAAACTGAAATGAATTCATCCACCAACAACCCGTTGATATTTGCCGATCAGCAGGATTTTCTTCTGGGCGGCAATTTCCACGGCCAACCGGTGGGGCTCGCCCTTGATTTTCTCGGCATAGCCGTCGCGGAGTTGGCGAATATTTCCGAGCGCCGCATCGAACGGTTGGTTAATCCTCAGCTGAGCGGGCTGCCCGCGTTTCTGGTCAAGGACGGGGGCCTGAACTCGGGCTTCATGATCGCCCAGTACACCGCCGCCGCCCTGGTCTCGGAAAACAAGGTTCTTTCCCACCCGGCCAGTGTCGACTCCATCCCCACCTCCGCCAACAAGGAGGATCATGTCTCGATGGGCACCATCGCGGCCAGGAAAGGCCGCACCATTGTCGATAATGCCCGTGATGTGGTGGCCATCGAGCTGCTGTGCGCCGCTCAGGCGCTCGATCTTTTCACCAACCTGAAACCCGGCCGGGGTAACCGGGCCGCCTACGATGTGATTCGCCGAACAATCGATCACCTGGAGACCGATCGCATCCTGGCCGAAGATATCGTCCGCATGCGCACCCTGATGAAGAGCGGCGAACTGCTGGATGCGGTCGAAGCAGCCGTCGGCCAGCTGGCCTGATGGAAATTTGCCGGTTGACTCTGTCGGTGTCCACAAATTCAGCTCGGGCCGTCCCGGTCAGTGTCCCTCTTTGAAAAGACAGTATGGGATTCGAGAAACGAAACCTTCAGACTGCCTGCTTATCTATTTTCCGTCCATAAATGGCCCTTTTCCGCAATTTCGGCGTCAATCGGCGGAATTGCTTGTGCGGCATACAGGAGTATGCCTCCGCGCAATTCCTTGATTTCCTTGAACTTGCGAAAAATTGCACATTTCTGGATCGGAAACATACCAGTGCCCTTTAAAAAACCGCGGATGGGCACTATCTACCGGTTAAGTCCTT
>JARFQH010000232.1 GCA_029287875.1 Desulfobacteraceae bacterium
GGCTTTACGGTTCGACGATTAATGACGGTCTCCGAAAGCACTGCCGCCGTTGACATCCGCATAAGGTTCCGGCGAAAAAACGATGATCCGATCATCCTCGAATTTGGCGGTAAAGGTTCTCACCCATGAGTACCACACCCCCGCTTTTCTGCCGTCTGGGGCCAGTATGTAGGCGCCGTAGAGAAATCCATAATCCGGAAACATGCGGCCGACCATTGTTCTGAACTGCAAGGGCTCGATGGCGGTCCAGAATTTGGAACTGAACTGAAAGACCGGATCGATGCCGATGATCGCCGAAGGTTTGTTTTCACGGCCGCTGTAGTAATACCGGTAATCATCGAGCATCTCATAGTTTTTGAAAGCCTGCTCGACCATACTGTTGATTTCCAATCTGCCATAGTTGGCTGAACAGCCGGCCAAAAACGTGAGAATAAAAACCGCCAGCAGGGCCTGACGTCCCAATAAACGGTTTGGATAATATTTCATATACCAGCTCCTCAACAAGAGGTGTACATGTTGAAAAAATTCCGCATGATGAACTTCACGGTTTGTTTGTCGACGTGAAAATTTTCCTTGCCGTCGCTGAACCACGTCCGCCCCAGGAGCGGTTGATAAATGGTGGCCATTTCAAAAGCCGGAAAATAAAAAACGTTGTCGTGACCGGCTGCGAACTCGTCAGCCGCCGCCCGCAGAGTTGATTTCGAGTTGCAGCTGGCGCCGATGACATCGATATCCTTGCGAAACGTGGCCCATAGGTGCACGGGCGATACGGTGACCAGCAGCGCGCACCCGGGATTGTAAGCGGCCATGAGGGTATGGATGCGCTCGAGGTTGGCCAGGTTTTCGGCGTAGCGGCTGACCCGGAACCGGTAGCGGTTCATGTCGCCGCCCTCATTGACGTAGGGTCCGGAGGGCAGGCAAATGACCGATCCGTCCCGGGCGTCTTCCCAAATCTCTGTCAGTCCGAGGGTCAGGATAAGCACCTCGGCCCGTTCCAAGGCGTTCCGCGAGTGGATGCGATGACGGGCGAAGTCCGCCTCGGCCGCCGCCAGGTCGTCGTAGAGGATGATGCGTCGATAAGGGTCCTGAATCCTGCGAGAGACCGGGGCCGTCCACCAGCGACAATCCGGCTTCCAGTCGGAAAAGGTGTATTCGAAGATCTGGCGCATCGAAAAGGTGTTGTAGGATCGCTCCCAGGCCGCACTGGCATGGACCGCCGCCGGATGATGGGTTTCTTCGGTGATGTAGGCATAACCTTCCTTGAGCAACACGTTCCGGATTTCACGTGCAAAGCAGGAGCCCATGGAGGCGATTGGTGTGTTGCGGGTGATCACCGGTCCCGGCTGCGGTGGAAAACGGTAGGTGCCATCCGCCGCCGGATTACTGTAGGAACCCGGCCAGACCTGCCAGTTCTCGAAGGTGTGCACCGGATGAACATCGGAACGCGCCATTGCGCCTGCCTCGATTGCGATTAATCCCCGTCTGCAGAAACGATCTCTGCCGGTGTTTCTCATACCTCATAATATAGGCATTTGCAATCCGGGTGCTGTCGATAGAAAAGATGCAGGGGTCAAGAATTCATGGATTTTTTGGAACCTATTGTCTTTTTATTTAAAATTATGATACGTGAAGCGTGGTCGTTCAACTGTGACTCATATTTGACGTCATTTATGTCTCGCACGCCCACATACAACATACTGATGTACTCTCACGACACGTACGGCTTGGGCCATATCCGCCGCACCATGGCCATCGCTACACAGTTGAGGGAGCCGCACGTCAACATCCTCATCCTGACCGGTTCACCGATTGCCGGCCGGTTTTCATTTCCGGAGCAGATCGATTTCGTGCGCATCCCGGGAATGATCAAAAAGACCAACGAGGAATACCTGCCGCTTTCGATCAAAATCAACGCTCAGCACGCCCTGAACATCCGCAAAAACATCATCACTGCCACCGCGAAGACGTTTCAGCCGCATCTCTTTATAGTCGACAAGGAACCGCTGGGATTGAAGAAAGAGGTGCTGCCCACGCTGCAGTGGCTTCGTCGCTGTCAGCCCAACACCCAGACGATTCTCGGCTTGCGCGACATCATGGACGACCGCCATAGCGTCCGGAAGGACTGGAATAAAAAGGGCATCTACGACATACTCGACACGCTTTACAGTGAGATCTGGGTCTATGGGAACCGGGAATTCTACGATCCGATCGAAGAGTATGCCATACCGGCATGCGTCAGTCGCAAAATGGTTTTTACCGGCTATATTCCCCGCAAGATGCCGTCGGAAGGCCAGATCCAGAGAGCCCGCAAGGATCAGGGTCTGCAAAACGGCGAAAAACTGATCGTGGTGACAACCGGCGGCGGCGGTGACGGATACTGCGTCATGGACGCCTATCTGTCTATGCTGGAGAGAGAATCCCGGCCGCTACCCATTAAAAACGTCCTGATCACAGGGCCGTTTATGCCGAAGCAGGAGCGCAAAAAGGTTTTCAAGCGCGCCCGTAAACTCGGTGTGCGGACCTACCACTTTTACCGGAACATGGAAAAGCTGCTGGCGGCGGCGGATCTGGTTGTCAGCATGGGCGGCTACAACACGATCTGCGAGCTTCTTTCCCTGGGAACTTTGCCGTTGATCGTTCCACGGGACACCCCGCGCAAGGAGCAGTTGATCCGGGCCAAGATATTACACCGCAACCACCTGGTCGACTACATTTCATGGCATCAATGCGGAGCCGAGCGCATGCGCGAAAAGGTTTTTTCCCTGCTCGAGAACCCGGCCGCCATCACCGGAGCGATATCCCGATTTCAGATGACGGGCATCAGCACCATGCAGGAGCGCCTGAAGGCGTTCAGGGGATTGGAGTCAATCAACACGTGCAATCAGTCAATCCTACCGGAAAACGGAAATCGACCGAAAGACAAGCGGTTAGCGTACGATATCCGCAAGGCGATTTAGATTGTGCCCTGCCAATTATGGCCCTTTTCCGCGGACGATTATAAAAAGGGGTGACGTGCTCCCCTTTTTTTGTTTGATGACTGAGCGGGGTCGAAGGATGGCTATTGTTCTTCGAACGGTGCAGTAACCGCCGACATCCGTTAAACGCAAGGGGAGGACCTCCGATCGTGACGGGCAGAGAGCGGCCGGTTTTAGGGATGGTGCTGAAGGGCTACCCGCGGATTTCGGAAACCTTTATTTCAAACGAAATCCTGCTCCTGGAGCAGCTCGGTTTTACAGTTCACATTTTCTCGATGCGATTGCCGCGGGAGAATTTTTCCCATCATAGCATCCGAAAAATACGGGCACGGGCCGATTATCTGCCCGAATCGCTCCTGATTCCCCTGCCTCGTTTTCTGTACCACAACCTCTTGCTGGTTCGCCGGAATCCCCGCATTTACCTAAAAACGCTAAAGACCGCCCTGAGGCGGTTCAGAAGGACGCGTCGACCGGCGACTTTTAAACATTTTCTACAAGCCGGCTATCTGGTCCAGCGTCTTCTGCCCGGTAGCGGGGTTTGCCATTTGCATGCCCATTTTGCGCACTCGCCGGCCTCGGTGGCGCTTTTTTCCGCCCAGCTCAGTGGACTGGACTTCAGCTTTACCGCTCATGCCAAGGATATTTACACCTCGGATCCGGCGCAACTGCGCGAGAAACTCGCCCTGGCGAAATTCGTCGTGACCTGCACCGAATACAACCGCCAGCACCTCAAAAACCTTGCCGATGGAGACGGCGCCCCGATATACCGCGTTTATCACGGGATCGACATCGGCTTGTTTTCCCGGCCTTCGGGCGTGAGATTGTCTGCCGCCCCATATCGCCTTCTGACCGTCGCCCGCATGACCGCCAAAAAGGGGTTGAAAACCGTCTACCGGTCCGTTCGATGGCTTTGTGACAACGGGTATGATGTCCGCCACACCTTGATCGGCGACGGCGAGGAGCGGAAAAAAACTCTGGCTTTCATCGACAGTCTCGCGCTCACCGGTGTCGCCCGCTGGTGCGGCACTCAGCCCCACGAGGTGGTTCTCGACCACTACCGGCAGGCCGACGTCTTCGTGTTGGGCTGCGAAGTGGCCGCCAACGGCGATCGGGACGGCATCCCCAATGTTTTACTGGAGAGCATGGCCATGGGCGTGCCGGTGGTCGCCACCTCGATTTCGGCGATCCCCGAACTGGTGCAGGACGGCGAGACGGGCTTGCTGGTGCCGCCGGGAGATCATGAAAAACTTGCCCGAGCGATGGCGCGGCTGCTGACCGAAAACCGCCTGCGGGAAGAGATCATACGCAAAGCCCGCGAGCGTGTCTGGCGATATTTTGACAATCGTCAGCATATCCGGCAGCTGGCGGACATCTATCGCTCCGAGATTCCGGCTTTAACAAGAAAATAAGGTAGGCCCCTCCGCCCGGATAACCGGTTTCGAAAGACGGCTGAAACTCGCCGCCAACGGGTTCTAAGCCCGGACCAGTCCCGTCTTCGAATAATGAGTTCGGATGCAGCTTGAAGGTCGTGCCTTCCAAGTGGCATCGGCATAGGGTCCGGTCTAAGACCCCGTAAGTGACTCAAACAGTCAGCCGCTGTTCTCAACCGCTCATCCG
>JARFQH010000312.1 GCA_029287875.1 Desulfobacteraceae bacterium
ACCAGCTTCGGGTGGAAGGCATAGCGGCCGGTGTGCAGGATCTGCATGGCTATTTTAGCGCCGGCCTCATGGACCGCCTGGGTGACGATCCGGTGATCGTGCATCTCTTCTTCGGTGGTTAGTTTGGCGGCGTTTTGCGCCACACAACCGGCTTCATTGGGGGCGATGCCTCCGGTGACGATCAAGCCCACCCCACCGGACGCCCGTTCGGCATAAAACGCTGCCAGTCGCTGAAAGCCCTCGGGCGCTTCCTCGAGACCGGTATGCATCGATCCCATGACGACCCGATTTTTAAGGGTGACAAACCCAAGGTCAAGAGGAGCCAGCATGTGAAGGTAGGGCATCGGATTCATGTGAGACGCTCCAAATGGTTTTTACCGCGATGCCGTAACGCGGCAGCTTCTGTGCCCTATCAACAATTCCAGAAGTCGGAGGGGATGTCAATCCCGCTGCGGGGCTTCCCGGGCCAGAATTTCGGTTGTAATATTTATTTATCCTGATATCGTAAAACCGTGTGAGATGAAAACTATAAAAATTTAAGCCGGTTTTCAAGCCGTGCCACAGTTGAAGGAGGCTGGGTATGTCAGAAGAGAACATTTATGATCTAATCATTATCGGCGGCGGTCCGGGAGGGATGTCGGCCGGAATATATGCGATGCGGGCGGCCCTGAAGACCGTCCTGATCGAAAAGGGTCTCCCGGGGGGACAGGTGGCGATGTCGGCCGAAGTGGAGAACTATCCCAGCTACGAGAACATCGGCGGCAGCGAGCTGTCCGAAAAATTTGTCCAGCACGCCAAATCCTATGGCATGGAGATGATTACCAGTGAGGTCAAGGCTCTATTGCCGGGACTCGATTATCACCGGGTCCACCTCGACAACGGCGACGTGTTGACAACCCACGCCGTCATTCTGGCCACCGGCGGCACTCCGCGCAAACTGAATATCCCGGGCGAAGATGAGTATTACGGAAAAGGCATATCTTATTGTGCCGTGTGTGACGGCTTTTTTTTCAGAGATAAGACCGTCGTCGTCGTCGGGGGCGGTGACACCGCGGCCGAAGAAGGGCTCTATTTGGCCAAGCTGTGCCGTCAGGTCTATCTCGTACACCGACGGGATCAACTGCGGGCCGGCATGATTCTTCAACAGCGGGTCAAAGCCGAATGTAAAATGGAGGTCATCTGGAACACGGTCGCTACCGCCATCAAGGCCGATGCGGACGGGGTCACCGCCATTGAACTGAAAGATGTCAACACCGGTCAAAAAAAGGAACTGGCAACCGACGGGGTTTTTATCTTTATCGGCTTCGATCCGAACAACCAGCTGGTGCCGGCCGGCACCAAAATGAATGCCGACGGTTATGTTGTCACCGACGACAAGTGCGAAACCAATACCCCCGGCATATACGTTATCGGAGACTTGAGAGAAAAATACGCCCGTCAGATCGTTATTGCGGCCGCAGACGGTGCCACCGCCGCCCTGGCTGCCGCTCACTATGTGGAGGCTAAAAAAGCGGCGGCGGCCGACGATACCTGCGAACTGCCGGAAGCCTTGCTTCAGGGAGCGTCCTGAACCCTAACGTGACGCGTTTTATCATTAAATTTGTGCTCATGGCGGTTATGTTTGTGGGACTACCGCCGCTGGGTGTCTGGCTGGCGGGAATTCCCCTGACCGGATACTTCGAGTTCCCACCCCGCTCCCGCACCGTCGAGCATGCGCCCTTTTCTTGGGCGATTTTCAGCGCCTATGCGGTCTTTATCGCCGCAACCGTCGGACCGCTCCTGGTAAGGGCGCTTCGATCCGGACGCCGCAAACCGCCCGTTGCGGCCGTAGCGTCTGTTTTTCCCTGGTGGGGCTGGGCGGGGGTGGTGGCCGGTACGGCCATGTGGTTTTTGGCCTGGACCCGGTTTGAGTGGTTTGCCAGATTCCAACCCCACACCTTCGCCCCTCTGTGGCTGTGTTACATCCTGGTGGTCAATGCGTTGAGCTTCCGCGGAACCGGCCACTGCCTGATGACTTCCCGTCCCCTTTTCTTTCTGGCACTTTTCCCTGCCAGCGCCGTGTTCTGGTGGTTTTTCGAATATTTGAACCGATTTGTGCAGAACTGGCACTATGCGGGCTCGCGCTTCGGTGCCTGGGAGTATTTCTGGTATGCCACCCTGCCTTTCGCCACTGTTCTTCCGGCCGTCCTCTCGACGAGGGAGCTGATCCGGCCACTGTCCTGGCTGCAGAACGGTTTTCGGCATTTTATAAAACTGCGCTGTCGCCGGCCGCGCCTGCTGGCCGTCGGGGTGCTGATGCTGGCCGCGGCAGGTTTGACCGGTATCGGTGTGTGGCCCGACAGGTTATTCTCGCTGCTCTGGATTGCCCCGCTCTTGATTATCCTGTCACTGCAGTCCCTGTTTCAAGCGTCGACCCTTTTGACCGAGGTGACCGCAGGAGACTGGCGGACGGTTATATCGAGTGCTCTGGCAGCGCTCATCTGCGGCTGGTTCTGGGAAATGTGGAATGCCGGCAGCCTGGCCCACTGGCGGTACTGCATACCCTATGTCCAACGATTCATGATTTTTGAAATGCCGGCTCTGGGATATGCCGGATACCTGCCATTCGGCCTGGAGTGCGCTGTTATCGGCGAATTAATCGATTGGTCTGGACCGGCCGAGCCGGAGGACCGGTGACGGCCGACTTGGATAGCGGCTGAATTGAAACGCGGACAATGATGCTTACCCTCAAGTTGAAAACCATAGAAACTGCTACAGAGAGGTAAGCACGTTGACGTTCATTGTCATTCCAGGTGTTAAAGGAAAAGTATTTAAACCGGAGGAGTGCTTCGATTTTCCGAAAAAACACCCCTGTAAGAATTGTTATTCCTGTCAACTGTGCAGTGATGATCGCTGTACCCTCTGTCGCACTTCGCAAAGTTGCGGGAAGGAGATCCGGCCGTCCGAAGACACCAAAAACGGCTGACCCCACAAGCATTCGCCATCTCGAGCAATTATTTCTATGGGCTTTACGATAAAGGTTTTAGACTGTGTTATCGGTCGTCGGCGTATTACAACAGCCTCCTCCCTCTGGCCTTGTCAAAATCTTTATCTTAAAGCCCAATGCAGGCCTTCGGCCGCAACCAAATCAGTGTTCAGGTTACAGGTTTCGGGTTTCAGGATTCGGGGTTTGCTGACACCTGACACCTCAAGCCTATAACCCCATTCCCGATGAATCAAGTGGTTTCGCCTTAACAACACATCTTCGCATCTTGCGGAGAAGTTACGATCTAAGACTCTATAGCCGAGACGCCGGGTGGCGTTTACTTGGACAAATGATCCCAGAAAGATCGTGCTCCATCCCGTGCGGTTTCTTTTCGATGAGACGCCACAGGCGTGCTGGCCGAGGTGCCGCGCAGACGGGCTATCCGCTCTTCAAGCGGGGGGTGGGTCGAGAAGAGGTGCATGAGTTTCCGGCCGGACAGCGGGTTGACGATCAGCATATGAGCCGTTGACGGACTCGCATTCATGGGTAAGCGACCTGAGTAGGCGCCGAGTTTTTCCAACGCGCTGGCCAATCCTTCCGGGTTGCCGCTGATGGCGGCACCGGAAGCGTCAGCCTGGTATTCCCGTGACCGAGATATGGCCATCTGTATAATCATGGCCGCCATAGGGGCCAGGATGGACATGACGAGCAGGCCGATAATTCCCGATCCGCCGCTGTTTTCATCATCACGGCCACCACCAAAGATCATGGACCAGCGTGCCATGCTGGCCAGCAGCATGATCGCTCCGGCCAGGGTCGCTGCGACCGAACCGATCAAAATGTCACGGTTTTTGACATGCGCCAGTTCGTGGGCCAGGACGCCCATGATCTCTTGCCGGTTCATGAGCCTCAAAAGACCGTCGGTGACCGCCACAACGGCATTTTCGGGGTTGCGGCCCGTGGCAAAGGCATTGGGTGCCTCAGAGGGTATGATGAAGATTTTCGGCATCGGCAGCCCGGCGCTTTGTGTGAGTTTACCGACCATCTCGTAGATTTCAGGTGCTTGCTGCGGCGTGGCCTCTCTGGCACGGTACATCTTTAAGACCAGTTTGTCCGAGTACCAATAGCTGAAGAAATTCATTCCGGCCGCCAACACGAGTGCGATCACCATTCCTTGACGACCGCCCAGCAGTTGTCCGATCCAAATGATGAAAGCCGTCAGGACGGCCAGCAGCACGGTTGTTTTGATTTGGTTGTTCATGGTGATGTGTTCCTTTCGCGACTTTCATAAACGCAACTCTCTTCGGATTATATTAGAAACCTCTCTTCGATATTCCCAATATAAATCAGAATTGTGTCATTGCAATTTTCCGCCCTGCACATCTTAATAAAATTATTACCATTTTTTAATATACTGCGTTGAATAAAGCGATTCAATATGATAGTATTATGTGCCCTTAGGTTTAGAAAGGAAGCTTCGTCTCAGTGAATAAACCGGTATCAATCCGCATTGATAATATACCAATTGCTCCACTCCAATACTTGACGGCGCGTGCTAAAAAGCCTTTGCGCCACAGTCAGGCGATGCTAACGGATCTCTTTGGTGATAGGGACGAAGATGGAACCTGCTCGAAAAAAAAACACGCTCATCGACTTGGCAACGGCCAGCCCCGCCCCTCGAAACAGAATCGGTAGTCCATCCAGAAATAGGAGGGCTGATCAGAGGGAAAAAGGCGCGAGCCCCCAGGTCGTCGATACGGCGACCACAAAGACGAGTGACATAACCCAGGTCACTCTGACCAGGTCGTTTCTGGTCAATAAGCTTAATTTCATCAATTTTTCAAATCGCACCGTCCGCTTAAAATTCAAACATACCCGCTTTGACCGAACGATCACCTTGAAGCTAAAGCCGCTGCCATGCCAAGGGGAGCGGATCGACCTGCAGTGGTCGCAAGAAGACCGGCTCATCAGCAGGCTCAAATCTTTCGTTTTCGATTCAATCCTGATCCCCGACGGCCAAAAGCTGATCAGGGCCGAGGCGAAAATCATTTCTATGAATCAAACCGGCATCAGTCTGCACCTGCCGGAGACCTGTCATCAAATCAGCAACCGGAAAATGCGTCGGTACACCGGCCGAAACGTCGATGTACAGATGGTTCAAAGCAGTTCGCTTTTCCGCGGCCGCCTGCTCGACTTCAACGCCGTCACATTTCGTGTGGAATTGGAGGCCGGTGCTCAACAGACCTTCGAGTGGATCAATCCCGAAAGCTCGGTCAGTGTCATTCTCTCCGATGGTGCCGACACTTATTATTCGGGCGAGTGTAAAATACTTCGCCACTGCCGGTGCAACGCCAACATGCATTATGTGCTGGAGCCGATCAGTCGGGCCATCCATCGTTACAGGCAAAAAGAATTTCGCAGCGAGCGCCTGGAAATCAACCCGTCGCCGGATATTTACTTTACACACCCCTTGACCAAGAAACCCTTGTCACTCAAGGTCGTGGATCTGTCGGGTTCCGGTTTTTCGGTGGAAGAGGATGAATTAAACGCCCAGCTATTGGCCGGTTTGACCATCTCTGAAGTGGACGTGCGGTTCTCCAACAATGTTTCGGTCAACTGCAAGGCCCAGGTCGTCTATCGCAGAGTCTGCAACGAGGGGAAAAGGGGTGTCTGGGTCAAATGCGGGTTGGCGATTATCGACATGGATACGGAGAACAACGTCAAGCTCCTGTCTCTTCTGCACCAGGCCAACAACCGCTATTCGTACATTTGCAACCAGGTCGACCTGGATGCGCTCTGGGGGTTCTTTTTCGAATCCGGGTTCATTTATCCGGATAAATACGCGTATATCGAAGCCAACAAAGATCGCATCAAGAACGTCTATGAAAAGCTCTACACCCAAAGTCCCAGCATTGCCCGGCATTTTATCTACCAGGAGAAAGGCAACATCCTCGGCCACATGGCCATGGTTCGCTTTTACGAAGATGCCTGGCTGATCCACCATCACGCCGCCAAGAAATCGGCTCTGAACAAAGCCGGTCTGATTGTTTTGAAGCAGATCGGCCACTTCATCAACGACTCCTACCGTCTCAATTCTATTCATTTAAAACATGTGATGATGTATTACCGGCCGAACAATCGATTCCCCAGTCGGGTCTTCGGCGGTGCTTGTCAGCATATCGACGACCCGAAATGTTGCTCGGTCGACGCGTTTGCGTATGTTCATCTTCCCGTGGCGCCCGGACCGGTCGCGGCGATTGCCAGTCCTTGGGAGTTGAATCCGGCGCAACCGGAAGATCTCGCTGAACTTCAGGATTTTTACGAATACGACGTCGGCGGGCTCATGTTAAAAGCCCTCGGCCTGGATTCGGACCGGATCGGCCGAACAGGACTCGAAGAGGAATACCGGCGACTCGGTTTCAAAAAGGAGAAGCATCTTTTTGCGTTAAAGGCCGATGGCTTGCTCAAGGCGATCATCTTGGTCAACATTACCGATTTCGGTTTCAATCTGTCGAACCTGACCAATTGCATCAAGTTCATCGCCGTGGACCCGGAAAAATTGACCGGTGATATTTTCAAGAAAGTGATCTTCAAGTTAAATGAAAAATTTCCTTTCGAGGAACTGACGGTTCTGGTCAATCCGGTATCCTTTGCCGAGGCCATCCAGCTGCCCTATGAAAAAATTTACAACATGTGGATCATGAATACCCGATTTTCGGATCCCTATTTCCGTTACCTGGAGCGCCTGTTAAAGCATGTCAATTAGCGTTATGCCGGACGGCGGCCCCGACAGGTAATGACCGGTGTGTAAGTGAATCGGCGTGGGGTGTTGACAAATGCCTGTTCGAATTCCGATCTGAATCCCTCGAAACCCCTCTCGTATTCATCGAAAGGATAACCCGAGTTCCGGGCGGCGATTTCCACCTTCTTTGTCCAGTTAAAGGCATCGGCTTCTTTGAGTTCGCCGTAAATCAGGTGGTGTGGCATCATGTCGACCGCGATGTCGCGGAATCCGAGATCGTAAAGGTAGGCATAGAGTTTACGTCCGACATAAGGGTCGAAACCGGCCGCTTTTTCAAGGGCATTCATAACGCCTGCCAAGGCGGTTTCGAGTCGAGGTGTCAGTCCGTAGTGGTTCAAGCAATTGTGATCGAGATCGATCAAGCAAAGAATGCCACCGGGCTCAACAATTCGGGCGATGTTTTTCACAATCTCGAAACTCTCGGTGCGATAGTACTCTAAAACGAAGCGGATCCAGACCAGATCGAATCGGCCGAGTGCTTCAAGCGGTTTCCGGATGTCCATTTGACGGAAGCTCAGACCAGTGGCGCTGTATTTGGATTGTGCGAACCGGACGCGCTGTGGCGCGATGTCGACACCGATAGTCTCCGCACCCGGCTGGGACAGTCGGTTGAGGATAAAGGTCGTTTTGCCCGATCCACAGCCCAGATCGGCAACCCGCATACCGGCGGTGATTCCAGACCAGAGTGCCTGCATCTCGACCATACGGGGATCGGTTTTCAGATCCAAGCGAAGGGCTTCTTCATCGCTTTCCATCAAGTAGTCTTTTCGCATCCCCTAACAGTACCTCCTTTTGGTACCCGTAGCGTTTTCTGTTGATTTCCCGCGATTTACAGCACTTGCCGGCGGTCTGTCAATCGGTTATTCAGCCACTCGGCCGCTATCAGCCATAGAAAAACCGTAACCGTTCACAGGGTTGCAAAGTCCGATGCGCTTCAAACCACCTAATTGTAAGCGTTTACAGGGTGCCGCAGATGCAAGGCGTCGGGCGCGCAGACGTACTTTTGTACTTCAAGTGTCCGACAACAAGGCAGATGCGGTGCCCTGTGAACGCTTACGAAAAACCGAATTTACTTGACCTGAGCAGTGTTTATTTTTACTTGTTATGTGACGTTTTACGACTTCAGACGCTCAGGGTCACGGTAAGAAATAATTTCACAAGATTGCGCCGGATTTGGGTTCGTCTACAAGGCATATCCAGCGGCGCATATCGAGATACGTGTCGGTGGATGTAACGCAGTAGACGATCCAAAAGACAAGCAAGATGTGGAATTATTTCTTGCTGGGGCCCTAAAATGCGACCATTACGGGAGTAAACACATGAAAGATGAGAACAGTTTCGAGGATGATAACGATAAAGCAACCGACAGCGAAGACTTCGGTGCACTTCTTGAGGCCTACGGCGGGGATATCGGCGGGAGCGTTCAGGTAGGCGATAAGATCAACGGCAAGATTATCGCCATCGGCTCGGAGACAGTCTTTGTCGACACCGGAACAAAAATCGACGGGGTAGTGGATAAAAAGGAACTGTTGGATGACAAGGGCCAACTGCCCTACGGCGTCGGAGACCGGCTCGAGCTTTTTATTATTGCCGCTGACGAGGGCGAAATCCGGCTTTCCCGGGCATTATCGGGTATCGGCGGGTTGCAGCTGTTGACGGATGCTTTTCGCAACCGGATTCCGGTCGAAGGGCGGGTGACCGAAACCTGCAAGGGCGGATTTCGCGTCGCCGTGATGCAGCGCACGGCATTTTGCCCGATCAGCCAGATGGATGTCAAGTTCGTCGATACACCGGAAAACTATGTGGGGGAGACCTTGCTTTTTATTATCACTCAGTTCGAAGACAAGGGACGCAACATCGTACTTTCCCGTCGTAAAATTCTGGAACACGAGCAGCAGAAAGCGCGCGAGGTCTTTTTCACCACGCTGACAACCGGTGTCGTGCTCACCGGCACCGTCACCCGTCTGATGCCTTACGGAGCATTTGTGGAATTGATTCCAGGGTTGGAGGGTATGGTGCACATCTCGGAACTGAGTTGGTCACGGGTCGAGAAACCTGAAGAAGCCGTAAGGACTGGCGATCGGGTTCAGGTAAAGGTCCTCAGCATCGATGCCCAAGAGGGCAGCGCACGTGAGAAAATTGCGCTGTCCGTCAAGCAGGCAACGGGAGATCCCTGGGAAGACGTCCTCGACAGGTTTCAGCCGGGGGACATCGTCAACGGCAAAGTCACCCGTTGTGCCCCCTTCGGGGCTTTCGTCGAGATCGCTCCGGGAATCGAGGGGCTGGTTCACATCAGTGAAATGAGTTTCGTGAAAAGGGTTCAAAAGCCGTCCGATATCGTCACGCCCGGGGAGCCGGTGACCGTCATGGTCAAGACAATCGATGGTGAAAACAGAAGAGTTTCCTTGAGTATCCGCGATACAGAGGGCGATCCGTGGGCCGAGGTACCGGAGAGGTACCCCGCCGGCCGCAGCGTTACAGGCGTTGTCGAAAAGAAGGAAAAATTCGGTTATTTTATCGCTCTTGAGCCCGGCGTTACCGGATTGCTGCCCAAATCGAAGATAGGCCAGGCGACCGATCCAAAGGTTTACGACAACATAAAAACCGGCAGCTCCATTGCAGTCGTCATCGACTCGGTCGATAGCCAGAACCGCAAAGTGACCCTTGCACCGGGACACGGCGACGCGGTCGAGGACTGGCAGAAGTATGCTGGTGGACCTCCCGTGGCTCTGAGCCCTCTTGGTGAAAAATTGAAGGTGGCGTTGTCCGGTAAGCGGAAAAAGTGATCCGTCCCCATCCTCGTTTTAAAATCACAAGCACGAATCAGTTTCCGATCCTCTTATGGCGCATTTAGGGACGGAAACCACCCCTTCCAAAGACCCTTTGTGACCGGTCTGGTCGGAATCGTACCGATCAACTTGATCCCTTTCGGCTGCATGCTTACATTGCCCGGTATGTTGCGGAACTGGCCAATTATACAATGGACTATTATCCGGCAAAAATTTGTGCAACTGCACGTATAAACAGAAAGTGCCGGCGATGGAGGGAGGAGAAGTTTTAATTGAATATTGTTGAAGCCGATAACATAAGCAAGACATATACGATCGACGACCGAAAGGTATCGGTTCTGATAAATATATCTCTGGTGGTCAATGCCGGGGAATTTTTGGTCGTGGAAGGTCAAAGCGGCAGCGGAAAGACAACCCTGCTCAGCCTCCTGTCCGGACTGGACAAGCCGTCGGCCGGCAGAGTTCTTATTGATGGCCGAGATATCACAGAGGCTACTGAAGACGAACTGGCTCCGATGCGAAACCAGTTTTTTGGGTTCATCTTTCAAGCCTTCCACCTCGTGCCGTCGCTGACGGCGTTAGAGAATGTCATGTTTCCGGCCGAGCTCAAGCACGATCGCACGGCCGCCGAAAGAGCCAGGGCGCTTTTGCAGCGGGTCGGTCTGTCTCACAGGGAGACCAATTTTCCACACCAACTCTCCGGGGGTGAGATGCAGCGCGTGGCCATTTGCCGGGCGCTCATAAATCTCCCCAAGATCATATTTGCCGATGAACCGACCGGAAACCTGGATTCCAAAAACGGGCGGTCCATATTACAATTGCTATTGGAATTCCATCGGGAAGAAAACACAACGCTGATCATGGTGACGCACAATCGGGAAATTGCTGCTCTGGCCGACCGCATTATTCTGCTCGAGGATGGACGAATCAACGGTGTCAAACGAGGATATCCAGACCATGTCGAAGCTGAAATTCATTCTGCGTGATGTGAACCGCACTCGCAGCCAGGCGATTGTATTTGCACTGTGTGTGTCGCTCGCCATGGTCACACTTGTGGCGGTAAATGGATTTTCCGACAGTGTCAACACCACCCTCTTGAACGATGCCCGGGCATTGAGTGCGGCCGACATCATCGTGCGGTCCCGCCAGGAGTTGTCTCCCGGACTGGTTCAAAAAATTGCAGAGATGGAGAGCGCGCGGTCGATTGAAAGTGCCCAAATCTATGAGTTCTACTCCGTCGCCCGAACTGCGGCAGGCGACGGTTCGCTGCTATCGAACATCAAGGCGGTGTCGAAAGGCTACCCTTTCTACGGCCGCTGCGAACTGACTTCCGGGCGCTCCTTAACCGAAGTACTGCTCCCCGGCCGCATTGTTGTCGCACCCGTTTTGCTGGAGCGACTGGGACTGCGGGTAGGGGATTCGCTGTCCATTGGACGGGCTACCTTGACCATTGCCGACGTCGTGCTCAAGGAACCCGATCGACCATTGGATGCGTTTGCATTCGGACCACGGATCTTCGTATCGACCGCCGACCTCGAGCGCATCGATCTCATTGGGAAAGGGAGCCGCGTCAGCTACGCGGTGTTGATAAAAGTCGCCGATGCCGCGGACCTCACCCGATTGGTCGACCGGCTCACCGCGGCTGCAGATCCGGTTCAGGAGCGCGTCGATACCTATCGAACCGCACCTTCGGGAGTGAAACGCTTTTTCGACAACTTTATCTTCTTCCTCAACCTTATCGGTATCTTTACCCTGTTGTTGGCCGGCATCGGCGTTTACACGACATTGACCGCTTACCTGAAGGAAAAGGAGAAGACCATCGCCGTCATGAAAACAGTCGGTGCTTCCAGCCGCTTCATTTTGACCCATTTCATCCTCAGCCTGCTGCTTATCAGTTTGATCGGCACAGCACTCGGTCTTGTCCTTGGTTTGGTGGCCCAGAAGATGATACCGTCGCTCATCTCCGGCCTCATTCCGCAACAGATCGGATTGTCCCTTTCCTGGACCGGCATTTTGGAGGGGTTTTGCATGGGCATTGTCGGGGTGGCTCTCTTCGCATTTTTGCCGTTGTACCGTCTCAGGGACATCAAGCCAGCCGATATTTTCAGAAAAGACGACAATCAATCGCCGGGCGGTCTTCCCTATTATCTCACCCTGCTGTTTATCAGCACCTTGTTTACCGGTATGGTGTTGTGGCAACTGCAGGTCGTGAGCAGCGGATTGCTCTTCGTCGCCTCAGCATTCGGGTTCATCTTGATGACGGCCGTTTTTACGCATGCCATCCTGCTGATTCTGCGTCGCCTGCCCGTTAAAACGCTGATCCTGCGCCAGGCATTGAAAGGCCTTTTCCGACCACGCAATGCCACCCGGCCGATCATTATCACCCTGACCGCATCTCTTGCCGTGGTTTTCACCATTTACGGGGTCGAGACCAACCTCGACCGGGATTACGTCCAATCCTATCCGCCCGATGCACCGAACCTTTTTTTCGTGGACATCCAACCGGATCAGCAGACGGACTTCGACCGGGTGCTCGGGATCAATACGCGCTATTTTCCGATCGTCCGCGCCAGGATTCTCTCCATCAACGGTGACACCATCGATCGCGGCAAGGAAAGGCAAAGACGCCGCGGCGACAATCTCGCCCGCACCTTCAACCTGACGTATCGCAATGATTTGCTGGACGACGAAATGATCAAAACCGGCAGCAGCCTGTTTAGATCGGACTGGCGCGAGGTTCAGGTATCGGTCCTTGACACGGTGGTAAAAATGCACGACCTGAAGATCGGCGACCGGATCGTCTTCCGGATCCAAGGTATTCCGTTGGAGGCGAGAATTTCAAGTATCCGCACGCGGACCAAAGATTCCCTCAAGCCCTTTTTCTATTTCGTGTTTCAGGAAGACACCCTGAAAGATGCGCCGCAGACAATTTTCACGGCTGTACGGGTGGACAAAAGCCGGATCGGCGGTATTCAAAACGCGATCGTCGAAAAATTTCCCAACATAAGTGTGATCGACATGACCGAGACGATCACAACTTTTGCCGGGATTTCCCGTAAGCTGTCCAACACTATCCGTTTTTTCACGGCCTTCGGTATCCTGGTCGGCTTGCTGATCACGGTCAGCTCGGTGCTTGCCACTCGTCTGGCCAGGACACGGGAAGCGGTTTATTATCAGGTTCTGGGAGCCAGATCGGCTTTTGTGTTCAAGGTGTTCGGCCTGGAAAATTTAATCCTCGGGGGTCTCAGTGGACTTCTCGCTATGGCGATTTCCCAGGCTGCGAGCTGGATCATCATCACAAAAGTGTTTGATATCACGTTTAAACCGATTGCAGGAGCTGGTTTTATGATGATCGCCGTCGCAACGCTGCTGGTAACCATCAGCGGTTTGCTGCCTTCGTGGACGACGTTGCGGAAAAGGCCGGTTGCATTTCTCAGGGAACAAACCCATGAATAATGCCATCATTCGCATGGTGATCTGTTTCTGCCTGATTCTGGCGGCATGCGGGCAGGAAGAACCGCCGAGCGCGCCGCCGGAAATACAGTCTACCGGCACCATTGTCGCCATGGGTGACAGCCTGACGGAGGGTTTGGGTGTACCGGAAGAAAAAACCTATCCGGCGCTGCTGCAAAAGGCACTTCGGGACAAAGGATACGATTACCGTGTCGTCAACGCCGGCATCAGTGGGGAGACGAGCAGCGGTGCCCGCTCCAGAATGGAGTGGGTGTTGCGCATGAAACCGGATATCATTATTCTGGAGACCGGTGCGAATGACGGGCTGCGCGGTCTCGATCCCGAGTTGATCCGACGCAACATCCGGGATATGATCGATGCCTTTACCGCAGAAGGCATCGTCGTCGTGCTGGCAGGAATGAGAATATTTCCCAACCTGGGTCCGGCGTACAGCAAGATGTTTGCGGATGTCTATACCGATGTGGGTGGCGATAACGCTGTCATTTTGATTCCCTTTTTTCTCGAAGGCGTTGCCGGGGTTCCCAGGATGAACCAGCCCGACGGGATTCATCCGACTGAAGACGGATATGCGAGGGTGGTGGAGCACATCTTCCCCTTCGTGACCGAGGCCATTGCCCGGCATCAGAAGCAGTCGCGTTGACCGAGCGGATATAGCATTGGAAGCATCAGGATGACACCATGACGAACCAGCCGTATGCTTACGATCTGGATGAGGCGCAGATTCG
>JARFQH010000330.1 GCA_029287875.1 Desulfobacteraceae bacterium
ATTATACAGGAGCACTTTATGGCTTTAACAAAAACTGAGTGCATCGCCATGTACCGGACCATGGTCACCATCCGGCAGTTCGAAACCCTGGCGGGCGAGCTCTTTGCCGCCGGCAAGATTCCCGGCTTCATCCACCTGTCACTCGGCCAGGAAGGCTCAGCGGTCGGCGTCTGTTCCTGCTTGCGCAAAGACGACTATCTGACCACCACCCACCGCGGTCACGGCCACATGATCGCCAAAGGGGCCGACCTGAAGAAAATGGTTGCCGAACTGTTCGGGAAAAAGACCGGTTACTGCAAGGGGAAGGGTGGATCGATGCACATCGCCGATTTTTCCCTCGGCATTCTGGGGGCCAACGGTGTGGTTGCGGGGGGACTGCCGATCATTGCCGGTGCCGGTTTTTCGATCAAGATGCGCCAGACGGATCAGGTGGCGGTCTGCTTCTTCGGCGACGGCGCGGCCAACCGCGGCCCGGTGCACGAAGTGATGAACCTGGCTGCGATCTGGAAGCTGCCGATTGTCTTTGTCGTGGAAAACAACCAGTTCGCTTCGACCACGCCTCATCGCGACGCTTGCGCGGTCGAAGATATCAGCCTGCGGGCCAAAGGCTACTCAATGCCCGGCACGACAGTGGACGGCAACGACTTGCTGCAGGTCAGAAAAGCCGCCGAAACGGCGGTCGTGCGGGCGCGCAAGGGCAAGGGACCGAGTCTGATCGAAAACAAGACCTATCGGATCAGGGGGCATTTCGAGGGCGACCCGCAAAAGTATCGCCGGCCGGCGGAAGTGGCGCTGTGGGAGGACAAAAACGACCCGATTGCTCGATTCAGCCGCTTTTTGACCCAGGAGAAAATGTTGACCGAAAATATTAAGGCAGAAGTATGGCGCGAGGTGGCGGCCGAACTGAGCGAAGCGGTGGCCTTCGCGGACCAAAGCCCTTTTCCGGAACCCGAGGAGGCGCTCGAAGACCTGTTGTCCAACCCTTGAGGCTAAGGGCTCGCTCAATAATAACTTACCATTTTGGACGCCGATGCATCCCGTCCGGCTGCGTTGCAAAATCGCGGAATATCCAGATATTCCTGCGATTTTACGCCTTGCCGACCGGGCGCCTCAACGCCCAAAATCACTAACTAATTTTTTCGCAAGCCCTAAGCAGGGAGAAAGCATGCCCGACCGCATATTGAGCTGCTCGGCCGCCCTGGCCGAGGCCCTGAATGAAGAGATGACCCGCGATCCATCCGTGTTTATTGTTGGTGAGGACATTAAGGCTCATGCAGGAATCTTCGGCCAGTTCAAGGGTATTCCGGAAAAATTTCCGGACCGCATCATCGACACCCCCATCAGCGAATCGGCCATCGCCGGAGTCGGTCTCGGAGCGGCATTGACCGGCCTGCGGCCGGTCGTCGATCTGCACTTTTCCGATTTCGTCACCTGCTGCATGGACGAGCTTGTCAACCAAACCGCTAAGATCCGCTTCATGCTCGGCGGGCAGGTGAGGGTGCCGCTGGTCGTCTGGTGTCCGGATGGCGCCGGCCTGCGGGCGGCCGCCCAGCACTCCCAGTCCCTGGAAGCCTGGTTTGTGCACACGCCGGGATTAAAGGTGGTGGTTCCCAGTGAACCCGCCGATGTCAAGGGCTTGATCAAGGCGGCCATTCGTGACGACGATCCCGTTATGTTTTTCCAGCACAAGAAACTGTTTGCCAAAGAAGGTCCGGTGCCCCGGGGCGACTATATCATTGAACTGGGGCAAGCAGCGGTGAAACGGCCGGGAACCGACGCGACCCTGCTCGGCTACGGGTCCGGGTTCTATCTGTGCCGGGAGGCCGCGCAACAGTTGTTCGAGATGGAGATCGATGCCGAGGTGATCGACCTGCGAACCCTCAAACCGCTGGACATGACCACGGTGGCGGATTCGATCAAAAAGACCCGGCGGGCGGTGATTGTCCACGAGGCCTGTCGGACGGGCGGTTTCGGAGCCGAGCTGGCTGCGCGGATCCAGGAAGAATTGTTTGACTATCTGGTTGCGCCGGTCAAGCGGGTTGCCGCCAGAGACCTGCCGATGCCCTTTTCACCTCCGCTGGAAGATTTCGTCCTGCCGAAAGTTGCCGACGTGGTTGCAGCGGTTCGTGAAGTGAGAACGCGAAAATAGAAAAAGTCGTCATCGTTGAGATGATCTATCGTTTTACCGGGGGGTCCAAATGGATGTTCAGATGATTGAATGGATCGATTACGAACCCATTGTGAGGGACAATACTGTTTGCCGATTGAAACGGTTCTGCCTGCTCATACTCGTGGCTCTCTTCGTCCACTTGTGGCTGCACACCGATGCGGCGGCAGTTGAAACCACATTTCGCTGTGGGGGTGGACTTGTTTCCGTTGGAGACAGCAGCGCGAAGGTGTTTGAGAAATGCGGTGAGCCCACAAAGGAGTCCAAATGGGAAGAAGGGCACAACACATACATTTCACAAATATACGATTACGAGAAAGAGCGCTATCAGCTCCCCGAGCTGATAAAAGGGCCTATCCTGATGGAACTCTGGACGTATGATCTCGGTTCCAACAAGTTCATCCGCTACCTGCATTTCGCAAACGGCCGTCTGATTCGGATCGAAACGGGTGAGAAAGGCAGCAACTAATCGTGCAGTTGATCGATCCAAAAATCGATCGTGGCTTTCCTGCTCAAAGTGAAGTGAGGTTTACTCGGCCCGCAGGGCTTCTATCGGATCGAGGTTGGCCGCCCGGACTGCCGGCAGAACCCCGGCAGCCAGTCCGATCACGGCCGCCAGCAGTTCGGCCAGAACCACATATGACCACGGTGTATGAGTGGGAAGCGCCGGAACGGCTATTCCAAGCAGCCAGGCGCCTCCGGTGCCGATCACCAGGCCTGCCAGACCGCCGATACTGGCCAGCACAACGGCTTCGCCGATGAACAAGGCCAGGATCTGCCGGCGACCGGCGCCAAGGGCCCGCAGCAGCCCGACTTCCGCCGTGCGCTCGTTGACGGCGATAATCATGATGGTCAGAATGCCCACTCCGCCAACCAGAAGAGAAATACCGCCCACCGCACCCACCGCCAGGGTCAATATGTTCAGAATCGAACCGAGTACTTCGAGCATCTGCTCCTGGGTGGTGATGGTGAAGTCCTCTGATCCATGACGGGCGATGAGCAGTTTCCGGGCCCTCTCGGCCACTTGGCTGGCACCGGCGCCGACGGCATAGAGCAGATCGATTTCCATCAGGCTTTCGCGATTGAACAAAGACAGGGCCCGGGCGGCGGGAATGTAGACCGCGTCATCCAGGTCAAAACCCAGCATTTGCCCCTTGGATTCCATGACACCGACAACCCGGTATCTCTCGCCGCCGATACGAACGCGCTGCCCCAACGGGTTGCGGGTACCGAACAGCTCGTTCTGAACCTTGCTGCCCAGCACCACCAGGGCCCGCGGAGAGCGGGGATCGTCGGGAGGTAGAAACTGCCCTTTGGCGACGTTGAATCGCCAGACCGCCGGAGCTTCCGGTCCGACCCCGAAGATGTAAGTCCGGCGGCTCCGCTTTTCAAACTCCACCGGGGCATTTCCCTGCACGACCGGTACGGCCGCCGTCACCTCGGGGATCCGCTTCATCGCTTCGGCGTCTTCGAGCGTCATCGGCCTTACGTTGCTGATGATTGCTCCGGAAACACCGACGGTGGTGGTCTTGCCGGGGTTAATGCCGATCAGATTGGTGCCGAACTGCGTGAACTCGCTCAGCACGAATCGGTGAACGCCTTCCCCCAGAGACGTGAGCAGCACCACCGCTGCCACACCCACAGCAATGCCCAGAGCGGTCAGGAAGCTCCGCAGCCGGTAGCTGAAAACAGCCCCCAGTGACAACCGCATGAAATCATGGAAGCCCATGCACGGAATCCGCCGACACGTTAAAAATTAAAAAACCATAAACAATAAGAAAAAGTATTTCCAACCAAAAAAGTTGATGTGATGTATTAATATGTTATGCTTATAAATTTGATTATAATACAAAAATACAACAACAATTGTCTGCCGGCTACCTTCTGGAAAGCGCTTCCACGGGTTCCAGACCGGCGGCCCGGCGAGCGGGCAGGACGCCGAATACGAGGCCGGTAAGCACCCCCACGACGGTGGCGGAGGTCAGCGCCCACCACGGAATGGCAACCGGAAAATTAGGATAAAATCGCAGAGAGGCCCAGGTGCCGACCAAGGCCAGCACCACTCCCAAAAATGACCCGATCAAAGACAGTAACGCCGATTCGGAAAGAAACAGACGCAGGATTTGGCTCCGGGGGGAGCCGATTGCTTTCAGCAGGCCGATTTCGGTTTTTCGTTGGGATACGGAGATCATCATGACATTCATGATCAGGATTCCCGCAACGGCCAGGCTGATAGCGGCGATACCCCCGACGGTCAGCGTCAGGGCGTTGAATATGCGGTCGAACGTCTTCAACAGGGCGTCCTGAGTGATGACGGTCACATCGTCCTCGCCTTCGTGCCGATCCTGGATGATTTTCAGTATGGTTTTCTTGGCCCGGGGCACGGCCTCCCGACCACCAGCTTGGATCAAAATCCGGAAAAGGGATGACGTGTTGAAAAGCATCTGGGCCGATGCCACCGGTATAATGGCGATGTCGCCCATGTCCAGGCCGAGACTCTGCCCCTTGGCGGCTATAACGCCGATCACCCGAAAACGACGGCCGCCGATGCGCACCCGCTCGCCCAGCGGAGACGAATTGCCGAAGAGCTCACGCTTGATTTTGTGCCCCAGCACACAGACGGCAGAACCACGCGACGGGTTGCCGGCCGGCAGAAAGCGACCCTGGGCCATTGACAGCTGCCGGATGTCAAACATCTCCGCCGTGGAGCCCATGATGGTCGCCTCCCGTTCCAGCTGCTGCCAGGCAACCGGTGCGCTGCCTATCGCGACCGGTGCAACGCGCCGTATGGCCGAACTGCGCTTCAACGCCAGGGCATCTTCGAGCGTGAGGTCCCGCGGGGTTTCGCCGAGCAGTGGTGGTGGCCCTCCGGTGGTTTCAGAGCGGCCCGGGATGGCAATCAGCAGGTGGGTTCCCAGAGAAGTGAACTCGCGGGTCACATAGAGGCGGGCGCCTTCACCCAGGGCGGTCAACAAGATGACCGCTCCCACTCCGATGGCCATGGCCAGGAGTGTGAGAAGGGTGCGGGCCGGATAGCCGGTGGCAGCCCGGAAACTGAACCGAAGAACGTCGAATGTTTTCATGCGGATTTTCCGGAATCCGAACCGATGCGGCCGTCGAACATCTGGATTTGTCTTCTCGCCCGCCGGCCGAGTTCGGGATCATGGGTGACCATGACCAGTATTTTGCCTTCCTTATTGAGATTTTCGAGAATATCGAGGACATCGTTTCCGGAAGTGCGGTCCAGGTTTCCGGTCGGTTCGTCCGCAAGGATGATGCCGGGCCGCATGATGGTGGCCCTGGCAATGGCCACCCGCTGGCGTTGTCCGCCGGAGAGCTGGTCCGGGCGATGCCGGGCCCGGTCGGCAATCCCCAGTGCTTCGAGGGCCTGATCGAGGCGTTTTTTCCGCTCGTTGGGATCCACACCGGCCAGGATCAGGGGGAGTTCGACGTTTTCGGCGGCGGTCAGGCGCGGCACAAGGTGGAAAAACTGAAAAACAAAACCGATCTTGTGACGGCGGACGGCCGCCTGTTGCGTGTCGTTCAATTCGGTTGCATTCACGTCATCCAGCCGGTATAAACCGCTGTCCGGGCGGTCCAGAAGGCCGATGATGTTTAGCAGTGTGGATTTTCCGGAGCCCGACGGACCCATGACAGACAGGTATTCACCGCCCCGCACGGTGAGATCGACCGCCTGCAGGGCGTGCACGGCCTCGGTGCCGACCTGGAAAGAGCGGCCGATGCCCTTCAGTTCGATCAAGGGGTCTCCTTCATAACGACGGCGGGAGCTCCGTCCGCAATACCGGAACGGTCCACGTTGACCACCACCTGTTCACCCGGCTTCAGGCCGGAAACAACTTCGGTGTATTCCCAGTTCGACAGCCCGGTTTGAATGGACCGCTCCCGGATGACGCTTCGATCCGGCAGGTAGACGAAAACCCGTTTGCCGTCCAATATGGCGTGGGTGGGTATTCGCAAGGTGTTCTTCCGGGCATCCAGAACAATTTCCACATCGGCGCTGTATCCGGCCAGAAGGTGTTTGAAATCCTCCGGCCGGGTGAATTCGACCTCCACATCTACGGTGCGGGCCTGCTTTTCACGGTCCAGTACAAACGGTGCGATGCGGCGGACCCGACCGGAAAAGTGTCTGTCACCGAAAGCATCGAGACTGATTGACGCCGGCAGGCCCGTATCGATAACGGCCGCATCAACCTCATCGATTGGAGCCGTCACGTAGAAGCAGCTTACATCCACGATATCCACGGCCGGAGGTGTCGGAATGCCGATTGGTGAAGGCGTGACGAACTCGCTGAGCTCCCCGTTGATCTGAGCGATGATTCCGTTGAACGGTGCCGTCAGGCGGGTGCGGTCCAGATTCGCCTTGGCCACTCCCACCCTGGCCCGGCTGGTCTCCACCGCCGCCCGGGTGGCTTTGCATTCCGCCTGCAAGGACTGCGCGCGGGTTATGGTCTTGTCGGCCTGCTCTTCCGAAGCGGAGCCCGACCGGCGCAGCTTGATTTGACGATCGGCCTCCCGTTGGGCCACCTCGGCCTGGAGGCACGCCGACTTCGCCCTGGATTCGGCCGAAGTCACCTCGCTCTCGGCCAATGCGGTTTGGGCAACCAGATCGTCATTCCACAACTCCAACAGGAGTTGGCCGGCGGTGACGCTGTCACCTTCTTTGACCGGCAACCTGGCAATTTGCCCGCCGATGCTGGGGGAGAGCTTGGCGCGTCGGCAGGCTTCGACTGTACCTGCCCGGGTGTTGGCGACAATTTTTTCAACCTGGCCGGTTTCGACGGGCCGGATGACGATTTCCACTGGAACCGGTCGTGTGGTGTGCCATATGATGACGCCAATTGTTGCAATAACGACGGCGAAAAGAGACCAGCGCAGCGTTTTACGAAGTGTTGGGTTCAAGACCAGGCCCCCGATTCGACCCTATGGAGAGAATCATCAAAAAAATTCAGGGGGGAGCCGGCTAACTCCCCCCGATCACGTTTTAGACTATATTCGATCTCCCAAATAGGCCTATTGCAACTCTCCTCCAACTTTCTTGACAGCTTGTTTGCAGCGATCGCTCACTTGCTTCTCGTTTTTTTGGAGACAATTGATCAGGCGCCCCTCACCGGGTGCAACCGCACTGCACAGCTTTTCCAAGTCCGCATCGCACTCGTTCGCAAGGTAGGCGAGGGCGGCCACCGCGCGCTCCAGTTGAACCGCGGCGTCATAGAGAGCATATTCGCATTTTGACGACAGCTTATCGCTGCGGGCGTAGAGGCATGCCAAAACGCGTCGCTCTCCCGGGGTTACATCCTTGCAATATTTTTCCAATTCCACCTTACAGCCCTCGACTACCTGTTTAACCAGATCCTCCATTGCAAACGCATTACTGAAAAGCAACGGCACCATTGCCAATACCACCAGGACCATCAATTTTCGCTTCATTTCAGCCTCCTTTTTTTTTTCGAAATGGGTTGCGTTTTGAAAAATAAGTCCACCGAAATCTGTTCAAACAAAACATATCGAAATCAATAATTCAATTTTTATTTCGTTTGGGAAGAGCTGTCAGCGGGACATCCATTAGGGACTCGTAATAAATACTGAAATGTGCGGTAGAGGTGAAAAATATTGTCACGCCAACAGACCTTTTTTTTTGAATTTCGGTATCAGTGTATTCCGCCTGAATTTGCCTGCAGGTGCTCTCTGTCAGATTCCGAACAGGTTTGGATCAAAAATGGCATAAATTCGAGCTGCACCGCCTGGAGATCACCGGAACTTCATCGCGTCTGCACCGGTCGTTAATGAGAATGCGTCGATAAGTCACCGTGCTCATGTTCAGCGATCCGGTGATGTTTTTCCCCGGATGCGTTCAACGGATCGACATGGATGGTGGCATTGGAAAGATAGCGTAAATGATGCAGGAGTTGATGTCTTGCGTCTTTGGCGATTTCGTGACCTTTCTCAACCGTGATATCCGGGGCCACGGCGATATTGAGCTCGGCATGAAGTCGATGACCCAACCATCTCACCCGCACCTCAGAGATGTCCTCCACCCCGGGTGTGTGATTAACCGCGTGTTTGATTTCATCGATGACCTCCGGGTCGACACCATCGAGCAGGCGCGTGAATATGGACTTTCCGGACTGCCACACGATGCGGAAGATGGCCACAGTAATAAGAAGGCCGACAATCGGGTCGGCCAGGGGAAAGCCGAGCCAAACACCAACGGCACCGAAAAGAACTGCCAGGCTGGTCAATCCGTCGACACGCGCGTGATACCCATCGGCAACGAGTGCGGCGCTGCCGATCTCTTTGCCGACCCGGATGCGAAAGATCGCCACGGCTTCATTGCCGAGGAAGCCGACTACGGAGGCGGTAATGACGGCCCAGAGATAGGTGACCGGCTGTGGGTGGAAGAATCGATTGACGGATTCATAACCGGCAACCAGTGCGCTGAGCAGGATCGTCAATACAATGGCGACACCGGCCAAGTCTTCGACCCGCCCGTAGCCGTAGGTGAACGTTGCACTCGGTTTACGCTGCGCGAGTTTAAAGGCTATCCATAGCGGTATCGCCGTGGCGGCATCGCCGAAGTTATGAATGGTATCGGCAAAAAGGGCCACACTTCCGGAAAGAATAACGATAACCACTTGAAAAAGAGCGGTGGCAATCAATCCTAAAAATGACCACTTTATGGCCCAAATACCCCGTTCAGTAGAAATGATAGACGGGTCAACGACACCATGGATATGGCCATGAGCACCCTGATCGTGATCGTGCGCATGAGAAGAGGGGCCTTTTTCGGAGTGGCGGTGACGGGGGACAGAAGGCGGCATATACAAACCTAACTGATCGGTTCCAGCTCAGGGTTTAAGGTTCAGGGTTTCGGGTTCAGGGCTTAAAGTTCAAAGGTTATAAAACGCTGATTTCTGTATCTTTATATGCCAATTTTTGGATTGGCTGCTTTAACCCATTGAGTGAAACATGAATTCGACGCAATTGATGCATCATACGATTAATAGAGACCAGTTATGGCTCTTTAACCGGGAACGTTGAATCCCGCCTGGGCGGGAAACGGCTTAACCTAGGTTATTAGTTTGAATTGTTTTCATCGGCGCGTTATGACGCCATTTCGATCTTGTACTTTTTAATTTTGTTGAGCAAGGCGGTGTGCGACATCCCCAGCTCTTTGGCCGTTTTTCTGATGGTGCTCGATTTTTTCAGGCTATCGACGATGATGTCCTTTTCGTAACGCGCCACCAGGTTCTTGAGCGATCCGGCACCGGCAAGGTCGAGAAGACATGCGTTTTTCTGGTCTTTGATACTTCTTCCGATTTCATGGCTGAAAAGAATGCAGTCGACACGGATCGTTTCGTCATCGCTTAAAATGGCGGCGCGTTCGACGACGTTTTTGAGCTCCCTTACATTCCCCGGCCAACTGTGCCGGCTGAGCTTGTAAAGAGATTCCTTTGTGATGGTTTTCACTTTTTGGTTGAGCTTTGATGCCAACTGGAAAAGGAAATGCTCGATCAGTTTGGGTATGTCTTCCAATCTCTCCCGCAGCGGCGGAAGATGAATCGGCAGCACATTGATCCGATAAAACAAGTCTTGTCGAAACAATTTTTGGGCAACCATCTGTTCCAGATTTTGATTGGTAGCGGTTATAATACGGGCGTTGATGGGTATTTCCTGCGTTCCACCGATTCTTCTGATGCAATTTTCCTGAATGGTCCTCAGGATTCGTGCCTGTGGTCCCAGCGGCAATTCGGCAATCTCATCCAAAAAGATGGTGCCGTTCTCGGCAATTTCGAAGAGCCCCTGTTTTCCGCCCTTGCGGGCTCCGGTAAAAGCCCCGCCGACGTAACCGAAAAGCTCGCTTTCAAGCAGGGATTCGGGCAGTGCAGCGCAGTTGATCGGAACAAAGAGACCCTCGCGCCGACTGGCGGTATGAATCGCTTGAGCCAGCAGTTCTTTGCCGGTGCCGCTGTCTCCCCGGATCGATACGATCGAATCGGTAGCGGCTATTTTTTGGGCAAAAGCCAGGGCATCTGTGATAGCCGGACATTCTCCGATAAAATCGTTGAACGTGATTCGGGCGGGCATGGAAAGCGACTGTGCCAGCAACCTGATCTCTCGAACGTCTTTACCGATTTCCACAGCGCCGATGATACGGCCGATAGAATCCTTTATCGGTCTCCCGGTGACGAAATATTGCAGCCGCCCCTTTTCGGTGATGAGGTCTTTTTTTATATTGTTGAATTTCTTGCCTTCGAGGCATTCGAGTATGGTCTCGTCGGGCAGATTGAGATTCTTGACGCTCTTGCCGATCATCTCTCGATGGTCACAGTCGAAAACTTTCCGGGCGATTCGGTTGATGGTGGTGATGCGACCGGCCGTGTCAATGGAGATCACCCCGTCGCTGACATTGTCCAAAACGACGCGAATCTGGTTTTCCCTCTCTTCGTGCGGCATATTCGTGATAAACCGGATTTCAAACAGATCCGGAATACCGCCCAGTATTCGGAAAATCTCTTCTTTACCGGGCGCTCTTTCGCCGCCTTCGGCTTCCAGGAAAACAGCGGCCCTGTTGTCTTTGCGTTCCACCTCCATGGATGATATGTTCAGGCCGTAGTCGGCGACCAGCGCCGAAACATCGGCCACAATGCCGATCCGATCCCGGAAAACCATTTTTAATTTGACGTTCAAAGGCGTTATTCTACTTTAACTTTTATGCTCACAACCATCTTTTCGCGAATTTCCTTACCGTTTTGGCGGACCACCAGCAAAATGCCGCTTTGGCCTTCCGGCACCGGGCCAGCACTGAACGCCGGTTGGTCGATGAAACCGGGTCCGCGCCGCCAGGCGATCAGGTTCACCGGAGATATGATCTTTTGCAGCGTTCCCTCGGGCGGCACAACATCGGAGGGCGGGTTGTTAATGTTTTTTTCGGTAATCCCTTCAAAAGCGAAGCGGCCGGAAGGCCCTTGATTGTAGAGATAGCGCGTGCTGTTCCAGTCGATTTCAAGTGGCTGCCGGGTCTTGTTTTTCACCTCCAGCCGAAATTCGCCGATGAACTGCCCGCTTCCCCTGAGCGGTGTGAAACGGGCCGAATAAGTGGCGTTGTCGGCGGACTGAAATTCCGGTGAACTGATCCATGTTCTCGTCGGTGCACAGCCGGATAAAAAAAACGTTGCTAAAAAACAGCTGAAAATGGCATTAAAAATCTTCATCGTGCCTCCGCGATACGTTTGCCGTCATTATTCAAAATCGGCGTTTACGTTTTTTTATGGTGAAAAGCATTTAATCGCAGGCGTCTGCCATCGTCAATACTTTAATTGTTTTGGTCCGTAAGTACATGATATTAAATATATTCGATGTTATCGCCCGTGTGCCGAAGGTTTGACGAGCACCCTTCCACGAATCTTCGATGGAACGAGTGAGTGTCCAATTCGTCAATGTTTAAGTTTACTAAAACAGTAGCATATCAAGTAATTACGAGGAGGAGCACTGGCGTGCGGAACACAAGCGATTCCGCCGACTTGACGTCGTGATTGCAGAAAAAGGTTATTTATAAACGGAAACTTAATACAATTCTGAATTGGAGGTTCGACTGCGATGATGGAAAGAGAATACAACGAGGGAGACATTATTATTGAAGAGGGTGATGCCAGTGATTTCGCTTACCAAATATTGTCCGGCGAAGTAGAGATTTTTGTGACGCGTGACGGACAAAGGGTCGTCCTCGGCATGATGAAAGAGGGGGAATTCTTGGGAGAGATGGGAATCGTAGACGGCCAACCGCGCAGCGCCTCCGCAAGGGCGAAAAGTCGCGTCTCCGCGGCAATTCTTGAGAGAGAGGAGTTTTTTAATCTGATCAGCCGGGACAATGTGTCTGCCTACCGGTTGATTTCGCGTCTCTGTGAACATCTGCGCAAGGCCAATAGAATGATCGCAGAAATCAGTGTTTCGGCTGAAGATGTTGCGAGCAGGGGCGGCGCGCTTTCACCTCCACCTCATAAGGTTGCCGACCCGGACGGATCAACCGGCGCGGCGATTGCTTTGCGACTCGATTTGTTTCCATTGTCTCAGAAGCCGGCGCCGGGCCTGCCTGCCGAAGGAATCAACATAGCGAATCTTCCGTTTTCGGTTGGGCGTCTACCGCTTGGAAATGAACCTTTACCCCGGAGATCTATTGATCTGAAAATTCCGGATTCACGGCCATTTCGATTGTCACGGGAGCACTTCGCTTTCTATCGTCGTTCGCAAGGGATTTGTATCGTGGATTTGGGAAGCACTTTAGGGACTCAAGTGAATGGGGAATTACTGGGGCATGACTTTAGCAATGATTTTGTCTTATTGAAGAGGGGCGAGAATAAGATTTTCGCCGGCGGCATCGATTCACCGTTCACTTTCAGGGCTGTAGTGGAGGAGGCATAGCACAAACCATCACTTCCGCCCTTGGCCATCCTGTTCGATAAGTTTAAGATGAGATTCAGCATCCGTATCAGCATATTACAGACTTTTGCGCTTCTGTTGATTCTGACGGTTGTGAGCATAACGGCCGTTTTTTATCTGGGATCTTCGCGGATCATGGTCGATCTTTACAGTCTCTTGGCCCGCGTCCAGGCCGACAAGCTCATCGAGCGCACCGTCGCTTTTATTGAGACACCGGGCCGTCTCACACGGATGACGGCCTCGGCTTTCGACGAGACGCCCATTGTTGGCCAACGTGAAAAAATATGGGATTACCTGTGGAAGCAGCTGATGCTGACGCCCCAGGTCGCCAGCTATTACATGGCCGATCCGCAGGGCAATTTCATCCAGGCCAGAAGAACGCCCGAGCCGGCGACACGCCTGATCGATCGCACCACGGTTCCGGTGACAGACCTGTGGCACTTTCGCAATGGTGACTACGGCGTCATCAGGTCCGAGATCAGGCCGGCCGATTACGACCCCCGCACCCGGCCGTGGTATAAGGTCATTCGACCTGAAACCGGAATATACTGGTCCGATGTCTACCGGTTTCAATCAACCCACGAGCTCGGCATTACCGGATCCTGCCCGATTCTCGACCAGAGAGGGGGCCTTCAAGCGGTTGTCGGTGTCGACATTACCCTGAACAGCCTGGCCGAGTTCGTCGCTTCCCAGAGGCTCGTGAAGAACGGGAAAATTTTTATCATGAACGATGCCGGCGAGGTCATCACCTTCGGCAGCCGATCGGACGATGAGACCGCCGGCGAGGGCGTCGGCCGCTTGCCGCTTCTTAAGGACCTGAAACTCCCGTGGTTCGAGGACGCCTATCGGAAACACCTGGCCACGGGTACGGAAATTCTGTCTTCGACCACCGGCGGGCGCACTTATCTGGGTTTCTTTTTTCGATTTCCCGCCGCCTTTGACAAAAAATGGATAATTGCGGCCGTTATACCCGAGGCGGAAGTCGTCGGGCCGACCCGCAAGATCATTTATCAGGCCCTGCTGATCACTGCGTTGATCACCGTGACCTGCCTGCTTCTGGTCTATGTGGCTGCCGGCTGGATCACACGGCCGGTCAAACGACTGGTGCGGGAAGCCGGAAAGATCAAAGACTTTCAGCTCGAAGAGGTCGTCGGGGTGAAATCGAATCTCACGGAAATCCGGTCTCTGAGTGACGCCTTTATGGCCATGAGCGGGGGGCTGGCCTCGTTCAGACGGTACGTCCCGGCCGAACTCGTACGCCAGCTCATCGCTACCGGCCGCGAAGCCAAGCTCGGCGGCGAAAAGGTCCTTTTGGCCATTATGTTTACGGATATCGTCGGATTCACGACCCTTTCGGAAACCCTGACGGCCGAAGAACTGATGCTGCAGCTCTCGGTCTATCTGGATCGCCTGACGCGGATCATCGAACAGGAGCAGGGTACGGTCGACAAGTACATCGGCGACGGTATCATGGCCTTCTGGGGGGCACCGCTTGAAGTGGAGAACCCGGCCTTGCTTGCCAGTCGCGCGGCTTTGAGCTGCAGCAAGGCGGAAGCCGATTTGAACCGGCGATGGCGTGCCGAAGAAAAGCCGGCCATGCCGACCTGTTTCGGCATTCATTTCGGAGAGACGATTGTCGGCAACGTCGGCTCAAGCCAGCGCATGAACTACAGCATCTTTGGCGACAACGTGAACCTGGCCTCCCGGTTGGAAGGCATCAACCGGATTTACGGTACCAAAATCATCGTCAGCCAGAACGTCTACGAGGCTGTTGACAAGCAGATGATATGCCGACCGCTGGACATCGTCGCGGTCAAAGGGAAGAAGAAGAGCATCGCGATCCATGAACTGCTGGCCGCTAAAGATGAGAAAGGGACAGAGGCGTTGGCGTCTTTTTGCGCCCGTTTTCAGGAAGGGATCGAGGAGTACCGGGCACAAAACTGGGAGCGGGCGTTGGCAGTCTTCGAGCAGCTGCAAAAAGAATTCCCTGACGATCGGCCCGCACGGCTGTATGTCAAACGCTGCCGGGACACCATAAATGGCTCAGTGACAGTGCCACCGGACTGGGACGGCTCCGTGATTATGAACGAGAAGTAGATGTCGCCCTCGTTTTATGTGGGGTTCGCTTAGGCCTTAAGCCCCTTTTGTCGCATGCTTGATTTCTTCCATTCAAGGCGCCGTCAATTTTGAATCATTGTTGACATGTTTTGAGTTTACTTTCATGCTTATAACATGTCAAAGGTCAAATTTTACCTAATCATGGTTGGCCGCCGAGTGGGTTGTTAACATCGTTTTCTTATTCGCTGTTGCTCGAGCAGGGACACGCTTGGATGTCATCGAATGCCGCTGTAAACGCTGAATCAATGAGCGAGGTGAGCCCCAATTGCCCATAATGCGATTGATCCTGATCGGGTTGACCACCGTTGCTTTGTTCTGGGGATACTGTTCCAATCTTTTCGCCCTGGTGACCGTCGAGCGGGACGGTGTTTTTCTCCATTTTCCCGCAAACGAACACGCCATCGCTCGGCGCTTAAACGATCAAACCCCTGCCATCCTGACCTACCTGGAACAACACGGTCTGCCGGTCAAGCGACCGGTTCATGTCGTTTTGGATGAAAATCTGGACATGCCCCAGGTGAAGGTACACGTCGTTCCCCACCTGGAAGTCCGAATTCCCCTGCGGGCGCCCGGTGTTCTGGAGGACGGTTACACGGCGCCCGACCCGTGGGTCTATTTTCTGTTCAAGGGCTTGTGTCTTCAGGGAATATACGGTTTGCGCGGGGGGATTCCCCAGGTTCTCTATAAAGGCTTCGGCGCGATCATTTCTCCCAACGTCGTTTTACCGCCCTGGGTGGAAGACGGTATCTGCGGTCTGTTATATGCCCGCTATTGCCGCAAGGACATACAGGATCCCTTCGAAGCCGCTCTCTTTGAAACCGTTCCGCCGCCGGATCTGGAACTCATCAGTCACCACCCGCAAATTTGGCCGGGCTATTTCGCCTATCGGATATATGGTAAGCCCTTCATGTTCTGGCTCTTTCAGGAGTACGGGTGGCTCAAGATTCTGGAATTTTTAAAGGTGCACGGCAGCGGTCTCATTCCCATCGAAATCGACCTGAAGACCCGCAAAGTGTTCGGTAAAACCGGCGCAGGGCTCTGGCGCGACTTTCAGAAGCGGTATCCCCAAAGGGGCAGGGTAACCGAAGAACTTTTGGTGACCGGGTACTGGGGCGATCCTTTTTTATATTGGAACCGCGCAGGGGTTTTTCCCGGTAAGCTGCAGCTCAGGCACCGCGGCCGTTACGGTTACGCCGAACCGGACGGAACCCTGTGGCTTTCGGAATTCAACGGCAGCGCAAGCCTTTATAAATATGCCGGCGGAACTGTGTCTTCCAGCAGATATCGACCCGTCTGGGACCCGGGTCCCGGGCGGGTCGCGGTCACCCGCAGCGGTTGCCGTCCCTATCTGATCGTATTTCCGGATGACGGTCGGGGGGGCTTTCGCGCGGCCAACAGTCGCGATCCCTTGGGCGCCACCTTGATACCGGCGCCGGAAGGCGTGATTCAGTTCTCCGGACCGGTCAGAGACCAGGCGGGGCGGATTGCGGTGGCCGCGAACTCGGCGGGCAACTGGGACATCTGGGTCTATGACGGGCAGTGGCATCGGCTCACCCGGACGCCTTCGATTGAACTGGATCCGTGGTGGGAAGGCGACAGTCTCGTTTATGCATCAAATGTCACCGGCCGATTCCAGATCCACGCGGCCGACCGTGAACCAATCACCCGCAGCGACACCATGGCCCTGCTTCCCCGGCATGGAAAATTTCTGAATCTCACTCCGGGCGGCTGGCGGATAGGAAGCTACAAGATCAACCGGATCGCTTTTGCCCCCCTCGTTTATCCTGGTTTCAGCCCCGAGGCATCCAAGCCTGAACCCTTGGAATTGGAAGGCAAACCGTATTCACCCTTTAAAAGTCTGTGGCCCAATTACATCCGCCCCGATCTGTTTGCGAGCGTGAACGATCTGCAAATCGGCCTCGCCACCAAGAGCCGGGACGTCAGCGGCGAGTATCATTTAGATGCCGGGCTGCGCTATGCGTTCGATACGGATTATCTCGCCTTGCGGTTGGGCTTTAGGGCCAAGAGCCTCGGCACCCAGTTCATCCGCTACCCGGTTTCCTATACCACCGATATCGATCAGGCGGTGGATGAATCCCGTTACGACATCAGACTGTTCTGGCGACCACTGCAACTCAAGCAATTCGGGTCCACCAACATCCTTCAATCGTCGGAAGACTTGGGACAATTTGATGAAGGGCTCGAACTGTCGCTGAACTGGCGCCGCTGGGAACCGTTGGACAGCGAAGGGGTCGATTCCACCGGTCCCCCCTCCGGTGATGAAACCTGGCTGGGCATTGCCATGGCGACGCAATGGGAAATTTTGCGCCTCTGGGGCGATCTGCAGCTCTATTCTGAAGACCGACAATCGCTGACTTTGGGGGGGCGCCTGTTATTCGGCAATGAAATCCTGACTGCGGCGCATCTGTTGTTTGGCAGGGCATGGGGAGGAGAACCGGCCCTGGGCCATACCACGTTTCGACTCGGCGGCAACGTGTCCGAGGGCTATTTTACGCGCCTGCCCCCCAAGCTGTTCCCGGTGCGCGGCTTTGACGCCAACCTGATTGAAGCCCGCAAGGCCGCGGCCGGTGGCATCGAAGTTTTCTGGCCCCTGGCCAACCTGCAAAAGGGCTATGCCACGCTGCCGCTTTTTCTCCATCGCCTGAGACTGGGCACTTTCGTCGATACCGGCATCGCCGGTGAAGAGTTTAAATCCGAAAATCTGCTGGTCGGTGCAGGCTTTGAATTCGTTACATCCCTGGAGATTGCCTGGGGTAACTTTTCCGCCTTCCGCATAGGGGTCGCCTGGCCCCTCGTGTATCCGGATTTCGTCAGAGACGACAGCCCCAAATTCGTCTTCCAGCTCGGACGGCCTTTGTAGGCGTCTGCGGCGCCGAGAGGTGCAGGATTGACAGTGAGATTATCGATCTGGACGGTCAGAAACTGCAGCTCAGCAGTTCCGCAGAGATCGTATTGGAACGTCCTGGCAATCTCCACGTCAATCGACAAGATTCCATCGCCCATGTGGAATTTAGCTTACCGAATAATTGATCTCTTATTTCTTCCCAACAGGATAACAGCTCAACAGGCGTTCGCGGACGATTTCGAAGATATCGCCAAACCGCAAAACACCGGTGACATCCTCGCCTTTCTTAACGATCAGGGGTTGATGAACGCCCATGACGTAATAGTTCAGCGCTTTTTCCAGGTTGTCGTCTTCCTTTATGTATTCCGATTTTTCGGGAACATGCATGGCTTCGGCCACGGTAACTTTGCTGCCGCGTTGGCAAATGTCTTCAGCCGGTTCCATCCACAGTTTGAATTCCTTGATCGCCTCCTTCACAAATCCATCTGTCAGGGTATAGCCTTTTTGCTCTCGACGAACTTTCCGGTAATTGGGTTCCAGCGATCGAAAGATATCGATGATGGTGACTTTACCGACAAAACGGCCGCCTTCATCCACGACAATGGCGTCTCGATGGGCATGTCCCCCGTGGGTTTGCCGTTTTTTTTCAAATGCAAGCAGCACATCGGTTAAATTGTGTTCTTTCTTTACGGTGACATAGTCTGCAATCGGGATCATGACATCTTTTACGAGAGTGTCTCTCATTTTTTCACCTCGACAGTTATATATGTATGGGGTCACCTTGATTATTGATTATATCAGGCGCTACAAATTCCCTTGATTAACCGTTACCCATCCATCAATTCCGGAAACTTATAAAAGCCCTTAATGCAACCGTGGATGGCACCGATTAAAGCATTCAACTATAATCAATAATCAGGGTTTGACCCCTATTGTTTATCTTCCGACGGCGGTTTTCATGCTGTCAAAATGCCGCATGGCCGACTCGAATATGACGAACTGGATGAGCTGCTCGGTGGTTGCTTCGCCCCCGAAGGCGGGCATACTGCCTTTGCGGTCGAGTTCTTCGTCGGTCAATCCGGCAACAAATGCGACCATCTCGGCGCTGTTTTTTCGCAGCGCCTCTATGGCCTCGGCCTTGGTGCAATCCGCATGCTCCCGGGCCTGCTTATCAGACATGGAATTGATTTGATCCATGGTAAGAGGCGGCAAATCTTCGCCCCGAACGATCATCCCGGCCATATCGAATATTGCAAAGTGACCGGCACCCAGATGGTAAGCGGTGGCTCCCACCGGCCATTCCTCCGATTCGCAGACTTTGCGCCAGTCATCATCGGATAAACTTTCCACAAATGCCATCACGTTATCGCTGAAACTTTTGATTAGTTCGGAGATTTCTTTGGCTCGCTGGCTCATGTTTTCCTCCTTTTAGATTCAAATTCCTAAAAATGCCTTCCGAACGCGGTTGCTTTCCAGAAGCTCCTTGCCGTTGCCCTCTTCGACGATCCGGCCGGTTTGCATGACATAGCCGCGATCGGCCAGATCGAGCGCTTCGCGGACGTTCTGCTCCACGAGCAGGATGCTGATACCTTTCTGTTTGAGCTGCCGCACGGTGTCGAGCACCTCGTCCACCAATATCGGCGCGAGTCCTAAAGAGGGCTCGTCCAGCATGAGCACTTTCGGGCCGGACATGAGCCCCCGGCCGATGGCCACCATTTGCTGTTCGCCGCCGGAAAGGGTCGACACGGCCTGGTCGTGGCGCTCGCGCAGGCGGGGGAAGAGGTGGTAGACAAAATCGAGGTTTTTTTCTATCTGCGGCCTGTCCTTGAGAACGAAGGCGCCGAGCCGAATGTTTTCCGCTACGGAAAGCGGTTTGAAGAGCATTTTTTCCTCCGGCACGTAGACAATACCGAGCCGGACGATCTCCTCGGTCCGCAACCGCTGAATCTCGCGTCCTCTGAAGCAGATGCGGCCTTCAAAGGCTTTCTGGGTTCCCATGACGGCCCGTAACAGAGTTGATTTGCCGGCCCCGTTGGCACCCACCACGCAGACGGTTTCACCCGCATCGAGTCGGATCGAGATCCCATGCAGGACCGGCAGCCCGGAGTAGCGCACGCGGATGTTTTCGACGGTGAGTATCGGCTGTCCCATCGCTCAAGTCGCCTCGCCGGAGTGTTCGTGCACGTAACGCTCGCCCAGATAGGCCTTGATAACTTTCGGATCATCGGCGATCTGCCGGGGGAGACCGTCGGCGATTTTGCGCCCGTAGTCGAGCACGATGATGCGGTCGCTGATGTTCATCACCAGCTCCATTACGTGTTCGATCAGCATGACCGTGATCCCCATGTCACGATGAACGGACCTGATAATCGCCAAGATCTCTTCGATTTCACCGGGATTCAAGCCGGCGGCGACCTCGTCGAGCAACAGCATTTTGGGAGACGTGCCCAGAGCGGTCGCCATGCTCACGCGTTTCTGGGCGGCGACCGGCAGTTCGCTCACCATGGCGCCGGCCAATTCCCTCAGGTTGAGTCTCTCCAGAATGTCTTCCGCCCGCCGTCTGGCTTGCGCTCGCTTGTGGGTGCGCATGAAAGCGCCCACCATAACGTTTTCCAAGACGCACAGATCGCCGGATGCCACATACACCTGAAAGGTGCGGGCCAGGCCGCGCCGCGCGACCTCATAGGCCGGCAGCCGGGTGATATCCTCGTCGTCGAAAATGATCTGCCCGGCGCTTACCGGATGCAGACCGGCGATGCAGTTGAAAAGAGTGGTCTTGCCGGCGCCGTTAGGGCCGATGACGCCCAGCAGTTCATCTTTATCAAGCGCGAAAGATATCGCGTCATTGGCGCGCAGCCCGCCGAAATCCTTTGTTAAATTACGGACATCCAGCAGTGGCATCAGCGCGACCTCCGGCGGCGGATTTTCTCGACGAGTCCCCATATGCCGCGGGGCTCGGCGGCGGAGATGACCATGATGATCGCGGCGTAAATGATCAGGTCGATACCGACCAGGCCCGCCGAGGCTCCCAGCCATTCTTTGAGGTAGCTTTTGAGGGGGATCAAGACGCCGGCACCGATGATCGGACCCCACAACGACCCGGCCCCGCCCAGCATGGCCATCAGGGCAATCAGGATCGAAAGGTTCAGGCTCATGGTGTCCTCGGGCTCGATGTTTTTGATGTAACAGGCGTGAAAAGAGCCGACCACGCTGACGAACGCGGTGGCGATGGCATAGGTCTTGATCTTCGCCCAGTGGACGTTGATGCCGAGCGACTGGGCCACGTTCTCGTTGTCCTTTATCGCCCGCAGCTGAAAGCCCAGGCGCGACTTGCGGAACCAGTTCATGTAGAGGATGCCGAGCAGGAAGAAAACGAAGATGACGTAATAGTAGTACACGTCTTCCCGGAAGATCAGCCGCAAAAAATCCGGCGGCGCATATTTGATGGGGGATATCTCCAGGCCGCGCGCGGCACCGACGAAACCCCACACTTCGAAGAGGTCCTTGAGCACCAGGGAGGTGGCGATCGTTGCGATGGCGAAGTAATGGCCTTTCAGACGGAAGAGGGGATAGCCGATGATAAACGACCAACTGACCGAGAGGAGCACGCCGATCGGCATCGAGAACCAGAAAGGGATGTCCCAGCGGATGAGCATGACCGCGGTGGTGTAAGCCCCGATGCCGACGTATTGGGCCTTGCCGAGGTCCACCTGTCCGCCGTAACCGCCGATGGTGTTCCAGCCCATGCCGTAGAGCGAAAATATGAAAAACTGGATCATGGTCGCCATCGCAAAGGCCGAATGCGGAAAGAGGGGAAAAATCAGGAGAGCGGCACCGACCAGGATGGCAATGATCAGGTCCGAGCGTGGAAAGTCGGAAAAATCTACGGCGTTCTTCAGTGCTTCCATCCGAACAACCCCCGCGGCCTAACGACCATGATCACGAAATAGGCCACATAAACCCACATGTATTTGAACGACGTCATGGGGACATCCGACATCCAGTCGAACTCAAAGGTATAGGCCACGAAATCCCAGAATCCGGGGAGTTCGGTAATCAGGCCGACGACGATGCCGGCAAAAAAAGCGCCCGGCACACTGCCGAAGCCGCCCAGGGCGACGATGGCAAAGGCGAGCATGGTAAACAAAAGGCCAATGTACGGGTTTACAGACCAGAAATTGACGATCAGCGCGCCGGCGACGGTGACCGACGCGCCGCCGATCCCCCAGGCCAGGGCGTTCATGCGCTCCGTGGGGATGCCCATGTAGCGCGCCCCCTGGGGGTTGAGCGCGGTGGCGGTCAGGGCCTTGCCGATCCGGGTGCGGTTCATCAACAGCCACACGGCCCCAAAGGCCGCCAGCGAAAGACCGGCGGTTGCCAGTTTGGTGGCCGGGATGACGATGCCCAGACCGATGTCGAAACTCTTGCCGACCAGGATACCTTTATGTAAGGCGCGGTCATTGGGGCCGAAGATGAGCAGGGCCAAGTTGCGCAGAAAAAGCATCAACCCGAAGGTCCCCAGGAGCTGGGCAATCATCGGCCCTCGCAGCAGAAATTTGATAAACCCCAGGTAGCAGACGATGCCGAGCAGAAAACCGACGGCAGCGGCCACCGGAAGGGTCAGCAGCGGATCGATGCCGAAGGCCTGGGCCGTCAGCAGCCCGGTGTACATGCCGATCATGAGGAATTCGCCGTGGGCGAAGTTGATGATATCCATGACCCCGAAGATGATGGTCAAACCGAGGGCCACGAGACTCAGTGCCATGCCGAAAAGAATGCCGGCTGCCAGGGAGCTGAAAAGAATGTCCATTGTCAGGCTGCTGCCTCAGAAAATAATGAACCCCGCCTCTTTCCACCCGCAAAGCGGCCGGAAAGAGACGGGAGCACAAAGGTGAACCGACGGCTGTTTTTTACCACTTGGGGAACGGGTAAATCATGTCGGTCGTGGCGACATCGAAGGGATAGACAATTTCCAATCCGACCGTTCCGTCCGATCCCTTTTGATACTGTCCAATCAGGCCGGAGCCGAGCACGTTTTGACCGATCTCCTTGCCGGAGGTGCTGAACTTGATGCCGGCCCACGGCACCACCAGCTGATCGCCGGGTATTTCAATGGCATTGGCGGCGGCCTGAATGTCCGCCGGTTTGGTGGATCCGGCTTTTTCAAGGATGTAGACCCACGTCTGTAGCCCGGTGAAGGAGCGCGCCGAGGCACCGCTCAGATCATTGCCGGTCTTGGCCTTGTAGAGTTTGTTGACCTGACCGGCTACTGGTTTGACCTTGACCACCTGCGGCAGGAAGACGGTGCGGGTCAGGATGCCGACGATATCCTCGCCCATGGTCTGTTGGAACTCGGGTGTCTCGAAACCGGCATCCTGGCCCCATATGATTTTGGGCTGGATTTTCTGGGCTTTCAGGGTCTTGATCATCAGGATGGCGTCCGACGTGTAGGAGGCAAACAGCAGGACATCGGCCCGGGAGGCCTTCAGGGAGCGAACCTCGCTGGAGAGATCCGGGGCTTCCTTGGCGTAGAGCAACGATTTTTTCAGATCGAACCCGTACTCTTTGGAAAACTGCTCTATCAGTTCCGAAACGAAAGAACCCCACTCGGTCTTTTCGCAGGCCGAAGCGAGGTTGACGATGTCCTTCTGGGAAACGGCCTTGACTCCTTTGGCCTGACCCTCGGTGAGGCCCTTTAACAACTCGAAGAGGTCCTTCGTAAACCAGGTGTCGTGGGGGGTGGTGCGCCAGAACCACTTCAAGCCGCGTTCGGTCAGAGACGGCGAGGTGGAAGAGCCGTTGATCATGGGCACGCCGTACTGTTCGGCCACGGCGCTAACGGTCTTGGTGACCGAACTGTGGTAGCAGCCGAGCAGGCCGTCGACCTTGTCATCCAGGATCAGTTTTTTGGCCAGGTCGGCCCCCAGGGTCGGGTTGCCCTCGTGGTCTTTAAAGATCAGTGTGATCTTGGCGCCGCCCATGCTCTGGATGCCGGCATTCTGGGCCATGGTCATGTTGATGTCGGCCATGGCGGTGTTGGCGATTTCGGCCGCCAGCTCGGCCCCATCCCGCAGTTCACGGCCGGCTGCGGCCGCTCCGCCGGTCAACGGGTAGAGAACGCCGATTTTGATCTCCTTCTCGGCCCGGGCGCCGGTGGGCAGCACAAGGGCCGCGACGACGACCAGCACGACGCACAATGACGTAAACCTGGCGATCCTTTTCATATGATGTCCTCCTTTTATCGTGATATGGTTAAAGGAAACGTTCGCGTATTCGGGGCCCTTGCGACGGCTGCAGGGCAGATCAGCCTTGCCGGCCGGAAATAAAAGACCGGTTCGATATGCATTCCTTTGATTCAAAACCTGACTGAAAAAAGAGGTGAGGCAACCTCCGGGCTGCGTTCGTGGGTCGATGCAGCCGACGGTGGCAACAGCATCGCACCAAGTGTCTGGGTATTCCATTGTCTTTATAAGACGCCTTCGGGACTGTCAAGCGGCATATTCACAGAGGGGGGCAAGACGACTAAATGCCCGATATTGCTAAAACTCGCCGGCGGATGGTTTGAATTTGGTTTGAGAAGGGGA
>JARFQH010000382.1 GCA_029287875.1 Desulfobacteraceae bacterium
ATAAAGCCGCTGGCCCCTTTTTTGTCCTTCTCTGAAAATGAGAGCACCTGATTTTCCTTGCTGCCGTCGCGGTAAATCGTGATGCCCTTGCACTCGAGCTCATACGCCAGGTTGTAAACCTTGAGAACGTCTTCGGGAGTGGCGTCGCGCGGCAGGTTGACGGTTTTCGAAACCGCATTGTCCGTGTATTTCTGAAAGGCGGCTTGCATCCGCACATGCCATTCCGGAGCTACGTCGTGGGCGGTCACGAATACGCGGCGCACGTCTTCGGGTATATCCTCCAATTTGGCAATGCTTCCTCTTCCGGCAATCCGGTTCATGAGTTCGGAGCTGAAAAATTCGTTTTCCTTGGCAACCTGTTCGAAGTAAGGGTTGACTTCGAGCAATTCGTCGTTGTCCATGACGCGCCTGACAAAGCTCAGAGCAAAGAGCGGTTCGATGCCGCTGGAGCACCCGGCGATAATGCTCAGGGTGCCGGTGGGGGCGATGGTGGTGATTGTCGCATTTCGGTACCGGCAATCCTTTTTGTTTTTAAAGGCGCTTTTGCCGAAATTCTTGAAGGTCCCCCTCTTCTTGGCGAGATCCCGTGAGGCCTCCCGTGATTGATGCTGGATGAAGGTCATGACATCCTCAGCCAACTGCAGCGCTTCCTCGGAATTATAGGGCACGCCCATCTGGTACAGCATGTCGGCAAACCCCATTACCCCCAGTCCGATCTTGCGGTTGCCCTCCACCATCGCGGAGATTTCCGGCAGCGGATAGCGTGACATGTCGATCGTGTTGTCCAGAAAACGGACCGCCAGCCAGACGATTTCCTTGAGTCTCTCGTAGTCGACGGCCGGATTTCCGGCCGCGGACGCGACGAATTTTGCCAGATTGATGGAACCGAGGTTGCAGGCCTCAAAAGGCAGCAGGGGTTGTTCGCCGCAGGGGTTGGTGCTCTCGATGTCACCCAAAGCCGGGGTAGGATTGTCGCGGTTGATGCGATCGAGGAAGACAATGCCGGGATCCCCGTTTTCCCAAGCCTGCTCCACCAAGTGCAAATAAACTTCGGCCGCATTCAGCTCGCCGACTTTTTGTTTTTCCTTGGGATCAATCAAGTCATAGGAGGTCAGCATCTTGACGGATTCCATGAAAGCGTCGGTGACTCCCACCGATATGTTGAAATTGTTCAGATCATGATGGTATTTCTTGCAGGTGATGAAATCGAGAATGTCCGGGTGGTCGATTCGCAAAATCGCCATGTTGGCCCCGCGCCGGGTGCCGCCCTGTTTGACCTGTTCGGTGGCGGTATTGAAGATTTTCATAAAAGAGACCGGCCCCGACGCCACTCCGCCGGTACTGCCGACCCGGCTATCCTTGGGACGCAGGCGAGAAAAGGAAAAACCGGTTCCGCCCCCGGATTTATGGATCATGGCCGCATTTTTCAGAGCCGAGAAGATGCCGTCCAGACTGTCATCGACGGGCAGCACGAAACAGGCCGCCAATTGGCCCAGGCGCCTTCCGGCATTCATCAAGGTAGGCGAGTTCGGCAGAAAATAGAATTCTGTCATCATCCGGTAGAACAGCGCCTCCATCTTCTCTGCCTCTTGGGCGTCGCTGTAGTTTTCCTCGGCCCGCGCGATGTGGTGAGCCACCCTGCGGAACATGTCCTCCGGGCTCTCGATTACCTTTCCATCGCTGTCTTTTCTCAAGTAGCGTCGTTGCAGGACGGTCCGTGCATTATCGGTCAAAACCAGTTCGTTTTTCACAAAAATCGATTTGTCGAGATGTACGGAGGAGGTCGATCGCACCCCATATTCGTTCATTTTAGCACCAATGAGCTTCTCAATAATGGCTGAGTTGATGGTGTCCTGCTCCATCCGGGCGATTTCCTCACGCAGAAATCGACTGATGGTCATGGCCTGTTCGCTGTTGAGGGCGTTCCGGCGGACCAGCAAATCGGCGAACCGATCGTCGTCCCAGCGGTATTCGTTCAAATCAAAACGACCGTCTGTTGTAATTAACACCTTTCCCTGGTGACGCATTGATTGTCTCCCGATCATCCGGTAACAACGGTTACCGCTGATATGCTCGTACTTAGGGTTTGAAAATGGACGGCAAACAGCTGTTGACGAGCGCTGCCCACCGTTTGTGAACGGAAAATCCCGGTCTTAGCGGTGGTTATTTATTGAAGCTATTGTATGGATATCACACAACATGTAGTGTGTCAATGATAATTGACATCAATATCTGGATCTTTAACCCTTTTGTATGGCGTAATAATTCAGAGGATTGGTTAATAAGCAAAGCCGATCGAAGAGCGCCCTTCACAGAATGAGACAACGGAAGCCGTTAGTGGAAGCGCAAAGGGACAATTGGCTATACCTTCGCGACGGACGACGGGTGGGATTTCTGGCCTGCGGCGATGCGTTTGGCTGGCCGGTCTTTTACTGTCACGGATTCCCTGGTTCCCGCCTGGAGGTCCTTCTGGCGGACCGAATCGCCGCGCAAAAGGGCATTCGACTTATCGGCGTCGACCGACCGGGATACGGTCTGTCGGATGACTGCCCCGGGCGCAGCCTGGGCGATTGGGCCGACGATGTGGCCGAACTGGCCGATCGCATTGGCATCGCGCGCTTTTCGGTTTTGGGGGCCTCCGGCGGTGGGCCGTATGCCGTCGCCTGTGCTTGCAGGCTGCGGGATCGATTGTTGGCAGTGGGAATCGTTTGCGGCCTGGCGCCGATCACCGTCCGCGGGACCCTGCGCGGTATGAGCGGGTTCAATCGTTTCGGTTTGCGGCTGGCCGCCGCAGCGCCCCTGTTGGTCAAACCGTTTTTTCTTCCGATTGCCGCTCTCCTCAAGCACAGACCGCAGTGGGTGTTGTCCTCCATCGCCCGCCGGGCCGGGCAGCCGGACCGTCGGGTCCTCAGCCGCCCGGAGATCAGGGAGACCATGTGTGGCAGTTTTCGTGAAGCGATGCGGATGGGCCTGTTCGGAGCCGTCCGCGACGCCGTCCTCTACAGCCGAGCGTGGGGCCTGCATCTGTCGGAAGTCACGTTACCGGTCAATCTCTGGCATGGTGAGAAAGACCGCATCGTTCCGCCCGCCATGGGAAGGTGGCTGGCAGCCAGCATCCCGGGGTGCCGCGCACGGTTCTACCCGGAAGAAGGTCACTTCTCTTTGATCATGAACAGGATGGACGCCATCATCGACCATATAAGGGCTTAGGGCCGCGGCAAGTAATGATAATACATCTCGCCTGTCTTTTGGCCCGTCTAACGCGTTACATCCACCGTCACATATCCTGATATGCTCCAGCGGACGCGCCTTGTAGACGAACTAAAATCCTGCGCCATTTTGTGTCATTATTTCTTGTCGAAGCCCTGAACCGAACCGCGAGTCTCAGTCGCCGATGATAACGCCTTTGAGTTCATCGGTGTCATCGGGCTTGATGGGGAAATGGGCCGCCAGTATTTGACCGATTTTGCCGATCCCCTCACAAATGGCATCGGTTTGGCGGTGTTTCTTTATGCCGGTAACGATCGACGCGACCACCTCTTGCCACACATCCGGTGTCAGCTTTTCGTCGATGCCCCTGTCGGTCAGCACGCAGACCCACCGCTCGAACACAGATATAAGAACGAGGACGCCAGTGGCGTCGCGTGTCCGGAAGAGTCCTTCTTTGAAGAAAGCGGTGACGGCAGCCTCCTTTACTTCGGCTTCGATTTCCTTGATGGAGATGAAACGGCGTTTGAGCCACAGGGTGCGTTTGACGACTTCATACGCAATTGGAAAAAAAAAGAAAAACAGGCCCAGGAATACCCAGACATTCCGGGTACCGGTCCAGAGCCAGCCGCCGACCAGCGGCATCAGGACCAGTGCCGCCGGGAAGGCAAAAAATATACCGCCGATGGCATCCGCCTGCGGATAGTGGTCGCTGGAGGAGACGACCATGACCACGATTTCGCCGGAAGTCCTCTTTTCGGCCTGCCGGATGCAGTCATCGAGACGACCGCGATCGTCTTCGCTCTAAAATCTTTGGCCAAATTCCGCATTTTCTCTCGTCTTTCCCGTCATGAAACAAATGTCGAATCCGGCTTCAGCGTCGCCGACGCTTGCCGCATGTTTGCCTCCGAATGGTGGGTCATAGATAATGGACGTTTTCGAGAAGGGAGATCATATCGGTTCGCTCTGCTCACTCGGTTGATGTTCATCGAAAACCCGTGCTCAGACGTTCGAGAATCGAAGTGATAGCCGTCAAAACAGGTGCCGGTCGCCCCGATCATATCAGGGCAAACTCTTAAGCCCGTCTTTGAGGGCCAACGCAGCGACCGGACAGGTGTCGATACAGGCCCGACAGGTCGCACAATCATGCCGGACTGAATCGGTTCGACCGAAAAAACTGACGACCGTGTCGAAGCCACGTTTGGCAAAGGTCAGCTCCGGCCGGTCGCTCGCCGCCCGGCAGACCGCGACACACCGGCCACACAGAACGCAGCGATTGGGATAATAATCGAGGCAAGGGTGGCGATCGTCGATCGGCGGCTCTTTCAGGCGGTGCCGCAACCCTTTGGGTTTCAAACCGACTTTGAGGAATCGGGCCAGATGTTGCAGGGCGCATTTACGGTTGGCAGGGCAGTTTTTGCAGTCGACGTCGTGTACCGAGAGAAGCAGCTTCAGTGCGGTTCTCTGCAGACGCCGGACGGCAGGCGTATCGGTTCTGACCACCATCGCCGCCTGCACCGGCACACTGCAGGCGGCAACCGGGCGGTCGACGCCGTCGATCTCCACGAAGCACAGTCGGCAGGAAGCCGGTGCCGGATCAACCTCTTTCAGATAACACAGGTTGGGAATCGTAATCCCGTTATCCAGGCAGGCCTTGAGTAGCGAGGTGCCTTCCTGCACTTCGATCTTTTTTTGGTCGACCAGAATCGACACCATGAGAGCGATTTCCCGGGGCCTGCCGAATGCGAGCCCCTAAGTGTTGTCTTTGGGCGGCTCCGGTGGCCGCTCGACGATCGGCGCCAGATGCGGCGGTGACACTTTCATGACGGCCTGGTACTCCGGCGGGCAGGCGACCCTGCACTCGCCGCATTTGACACACAGCGACTGGTCGATCCCCTTTTTGCGGTTGCCGGTTGTAAACACCGCATCCACCGGACAGCATCCCTCGCAGACATCGCATCCCCGTGCGCATCGGTCCAGATCGATATAAAACGCGATCAGGGGCCGGCACATCATGGCCGGGCATCGCTTTTGCTCCACGTGGGCCGTATAATCGTCCGCAAAATATTTAAGCGACGTGAGCACCGGGTTCGGGGCCGTCTTGCCGAGACCGCAGAGGGACCCCTGTTTAATGTCCTCACTCAACTGCTGCAGCTGCAGCAGATCGGACGGCTGTCCCTCGCCTTCTGTCAAACGTTTTAATATCTCCAAGAGATGGTAGGTGCCGATACGACAGAAGGTGCACTTGCCGCAGGACTCTTTCTGGGTGAAGTCGAGGAAGTAGCGGGAGACATCCACCAGACAGGTGTCTTCGTCCATGACCACCATGCCGCCCGAGCCCATCATGGCCCCGGCCGCGGTCAGCGAGTCGAAGTCGATCGGTGTATCCAGAAAGTCCTCGGGCAAACATCCGCCGGAGGGTCCACCAATCTGAACCGCCTTGAACTTCTTCTTATTCGGTATCCCGCCGCAGATATCGAAAATCAGGGTCCGTAGCGATACCCCCATCGGGATTTCAACCAGGCCCGGATGGGTCACGTTGCCCACAACCGAAAAAATCGCGGTTCCGGGACTGCCGGCGCTGCCGATGCCCCGATACCACTCGCCACCGTTTTCAATGATAGGCGGCACCGAAGCCAGGGTTTTAACGTTGTTGATGACCGTCGGCTTGTCGTTCAATCCGGCTTCGATCGGATAGGGCGGTCGATGAAGCGGCATCCCCCGTCGGCCTTCGACCGATTGAATCAGCGCCGTTTCCTCACCGCACACAAAGGCGCCGGACCCCTCGAAAACACCGATATCGAAATCGAAGGCACTATCGAGGATAGCCTGTCCCAAGAGCCCCAATTCCTTGGCCTGTGCGATGGCCTTGCGAATGACCTTGACGGCGAGAGGGTATTCGGCCCTAACATAAACGAGACCATGTCGGGCGCCGACGGCGAAAGCACAGATGAGCATGCCCTCTAATACCTGGTGGGGATTGCTCTCCAGTATCGTGCGGTCCATGTAGGCACCGGGATCCCCTTCATCGGCGTTGCAAATGACGATCTTGTCATCGCCGGCGGCCCGACGGGCCAACTCCCACTTGCTCCCGGTGGGAAAACCGGCGCCGCCGCGACCCCTCAAGCCGGAGTGTTCGATTTCCGCGATAATTGCCTGCGGGGAACTCTCGAGAGTCGTTGCCAAGGCGGTGTAACCGCCTTCGGCGAGATAGTCGTAGATGTCTTCGGGATCGATGCGGCCGCATTTCTCCATGACGACCCGTTTTTCCTGATTGAAGCGGGGAAACTCCATGACCGAAGGAATCAGGTCGTTGTCAACAGTGGCGCCAAGGATGTGTTCCAGCCGCGGATCACCGCCTTCCAGAAAGAGCTTGGTCAGCATCGTGGCCTTGCCGGGGTTGACCTCGGGATATAAAATAGGTGGAAATCCGGAAGCCGGATGGTCGATCACGACCACCGGCTCGGCGTAACAGTGACCGACACAGCCGACAAGGTGGATGCGGGCGTCGATACCCCGTTCCACCAGGGCCTGTTCGAATGCGGCCCGGGTTTCAAGCGCACCGGCGGCTATGCCGCAAGTGGCCATGCCGATGTGGATCTTTGGGAGCGGCGCCGCGTCGAAATCCGCCTTCCGCTGCCTGGCCTCGGCCTGCATCGCCCGAAAACGCTTGTTGGATGTGTCACGATTGGGTGGGTTCATTTTTTTGTTCGGCGCGTGCCTTGATCCCTTTTTCTATTTCGACCCTCATGATGAGCCCTTCGACCTTGCTCGGTGCCATGTGGCCCTGGACCGTCTCGCCTACCAAGGCCACCGGTGCCAGGGCGCAACAACCGACACAGGCCACGCGCTCGATGCTGAACTCGCGGTCCGGTGTGGTCTCCCCCTCCTTGATCTCAAGCTTGCGTTCGAAATTCTCGAGGATGATATCGGCGCCCTTGACGTGACAGGCAGTTCCCAGACAAACCTTGATCGGATTTTTCCCGGGCGGGTTGAACCGGAACTGGTTGTAAAAGGTTGCAACGCCGTAGACTTCGGAGGGAGAAACTCCCAGATAATCGGCCACCAGTTCGATGGTCTCCGGCGGCAGATAGGCGAGTCTTGCCTGGAACATCTGGAGAATGGGAATCAGTTCGCCGCGTTCCTTTTTGAATCGAATCAACTGGCCTTTAAGATCGTCGAGAGTTCGCGCTTCTTCGGCGCTGAGCTCAAGATCCATAGAAACTCCTAGACGATGATCGCATCCTCGTTTCGCACTTTTCGGCGGGACCGAAGCCAGGCATTTATCTTACCGGACCCGGCCGGTGAAATCAATGGCGCGTTAAATCTTGTCCAAAGCACCATAAGCGGCTTGAATGCGGTCCCGCAACAAAAAACAAAGCCGTTCCAGGATGTTGAAGCCCAGGGCACTGTTGCTGGTCATCAACTCCCGCAATCGGACCCCCTGCATGACGAGTACGTTTGTCGGCCTCTGACAGACAGCCGTCGACATCACGATGTGGGGCTCGTTGAGCAGTGTCGACCAGCAACCCAGCACCCGGCTCTTGCCGAGCGTTTCGATGACGACATTTCCCTTGCGACCCCCCATCGACATCGAGCGCTCCAGGTGCACCAAACCGTCGGATATGATGAACAGATGTTCACCGAAATCGCCCTGCTGAAAAAGAATGCTGCCGGCCTCGCAGGCCCTGACCTCGCAAATTTCAGCTACTTTCTCGATGTCGGCTTTGTCGAAACCCTTGAAAAATTCACATGCCGCCAGGTCGTCTTCGATACTTTGCGGATTCATACTGCAGCCCCTTCGGTTGAGGATGACGCTGCCGGAACGGTTTCCGTTTCGCGCTCATAGAGTTGAATCAAGCGACTGCCCAGTGCCGCGGCCAGTTGTTTGAAAAAAAGATATCCGCTGGTAAGATCCTTCTCCAAAATCGATTGAAACTGTTGCCGGTCGATCTTCAGCAGCGTTGCCGTCTCGATGCACTCGGCCGAGGCCGAGTAAGTATCCCGACCGATGAGGCTCGACCATCCGAAGATCTCGCCAATCCGGCAGCTGGTGAAGACCTCTCGACCGGCGTGACTGAGACGCAACCTCACACACCCCTGAATCAGGATATAGAAATGGGTGGCCGGTTCGTCGGCCCGAAAAATGATATCGCCTTTTACAAAGGACGTTCGCGAGGCAATGGCCATGAGGTCCTTGATAAAGTTGTGGTTTAGGCCGTAAAAAAGGTCCGCCTGCTTGATGATCATGCCGCACCTCCCATGGAAACGGTTTTTCACTTTCCCGTCAAAGACCTTTGGAGATTCATCTCCGGCGGGTACGCCCCCCCTTACGGCGACGAAAGACGCCGGCGGCGGCGTTATCGGGAAGCAATCGCCAGAAATCCGCATTTTTTTGCGGGCTTTGGCCAGTCGCCGAAAAAAAAGTCGCTCCTTGATTTTAATATATTTTCAGCTTCGCAATGTCAACTTCGTTAGCGGCCCTCGAAATATTCTGAGTTTTAGCACCGGCAGCCGGACGGGATGGATCGGCGTCCAAAATGTGACGTTATTATTGAGAGAGCCCTTTGTGTTGACAGGTCAAGTTCTCAGGCTTAATAATTATTTTAAAACAGCTTATGGCATATGCACACTCGTTTGTAAGAAAATGGCCCTTCGCATGCAGCGAGTTGAATCCTTTTATTGAATAAATTTCGTGTTTGACTGAAATGACCGGAGGGGAGCGGAATGGGCAGAATTTTGGGAATATACGTCAGCTCCGAAAAGTATCTGGACCAGATCATAAAGGTGTGCCGGGCGGCGAAAAAAAAGGAGGTCGACGTCCGTATTTTTTTCACCCACAACGGCACGCGGCTTTGCACGGACCCGCAGCTAAGGGAGCTGGAGGGGTTGGCCACCATTGCGCTCTGCAAAGTGGGATTCGAGGCCAACGCGCTTGAACCCGCAGAAGCAAGGGTAGAAGAAAAGGCGTTTTTGTCTCAATCATGGCATGCCGAGATGATTTACGACTGTGACCGCTATCTGGTCTTTTAAAAGTCGGACCGATTGGATGCGAGGTCACTGCTGCTTGCGAGTAAGCGTTCACAGGGCACCGCATCTGCTTTGTTGTCGGGCACTTGAAGTACAAAAGTACGTCTGCGCGCCCGACGCCTTGCATCTGCGGCACCCTGTAAACGCTTACAATTAGGTGGTTTGAAGTGCATCGGACTCTGCCACCCTGTGAACGGTTACGCTTGCGAACGATTGACATTTGGGTGCCGG
>JARFQH010000407.1 GCA_029287875.1 Desulfobacteraceae bacterium
ATTTTACCGGGTGGATTTCAAGAGGGGATATTAGTTCGGCACCGAATAGTACCGGCATCCAACAGCGGAGAGGCACTCACTCGTAAGTTTCCAAGGTTGCATTAGTCGCATGGAAATACGACTGCTCAGTTTGCTGGAAGGAGCCCGCCAGGCGGCCGGCACGGTTGTCATCATCGATGTCTACCGGGCCTTTACAACAGCTGCTGTGGCGCTGCAGCGCGGGGCCGCGCGCCTTCTGCTGGTCGACACCCCTGAGGCTGCATTCAAGCTGCGTTGCGAGGACCGGGGCGATTTATGTCTGGGAGAGGTCTCCGGCATCAAAGTGCCCGGCTTCGACTTCGGCAACTCGCCGCTCGAGCTCTCCCAGGCCGGCGTTTACGGCAAGACGTTGATCCAATCCACCAGTTCCGGCACCAAAGGCGTTGTTGCGGCCGTAAGAGCCGAGACCCTCTTCGCCGCGGCGCTGATCAACGCCGAGGCGACCGTCCGCGCGGTGCTGGCAAGTCGACCCTCGCTGGTGTCGCTCGTGGCGATGGGCACAAATGGAATGCAGCGAAGCGACGAGGACGAGCAGTGCGCCCTTTACATGCGCAATCGGCTGCGCGACCGCCGGCCGGATCCGGCCGCAGTGCGGTCCTTGGTGCTTTCGGCCCATGGTTCGGCCAAATTCGACGACCCGGAGCGTCCGCATTTCGACCCGCGTGACCGCGACATGGCCCTGCAGATCGACAGCATCCCCTTTGCCGTCCGGGTTCGCGTCGAGGGCGACCTGCTGGTGGCGACTCCGGAAACAATTCCTTGAGCCTCGCGTTCCTTTGAGCCACCGGCAGAAGAGAAAATGCCGCCATCCCTTGCGCCCGACGGTCTTGGGCCCCTATCTTCTCGATGACCCTGAATCGGGCAGGGTCGCGATCGGCCGGCTTGCACTTGCACTGGAATTGTTCTATGTATCTATTAACGCATAGCCTGCCGTCTCAATACACGCCGACCGATCGGTTGACAGCCGACCGGCGCGTCGACATCAAAACCTATAGGTCAATCTTCTAAATGATTCTTGCACTCGGTGAAATATTATTTGACGTCTTTCCCGATTATCGACGCCTGGGCGGTGCACCGTTCAACTTCGCCTTCCACCTCAAACAGCTTGGATTTCCCGTTCGTTTCGTCAGCCGGGTCGGCGAGGACCGCAACGGGAAAGAGATCCGGGCCGCAGTGAAAGCCCACGGCTTCAACCCGGCCGATCTCCAGGTCGACTCCCGCCATGCGACCGGAACGGTTGCCGTAAGTCTGAACGATACGGGTGTGCCCACGTTCGACATTCTACCGAACGTCGCCTACGACCATATCGACTTCACTCCCGCGGTGGAATCACTTATCGAAGACTGCACCCTGATTTATTTCGGGACGCTGATCCAGCGCACCGACCGCGGTTTCAAAAATCTTCAGAGCATCCTCTCCGCCAGAAAATCGAATACCAAATGCCTGTATGACATCAACCTCAGGCCCGGCGGCTACACCAATCAGGTGGTGCGCGAGTCCCTCATCCACGCGGACCTGTTAAAGTTGAACGAAGAAGAACTCGACGTTCTTAAATCGATGCACGATAAAAAGCGTGACGAGGATCGATTCGTGGCATATCTTCGCGATCACTATGCCATCGATGTGGTCGCCTTGACCCGGGGCCACAGAGGCAGCACACTCTTTACTGCCGATGGTCGCTTCGACGCGGCGACACCCTTTGTCGAAAACATCGTGGACACGGTTGGCGCCGGTGACGCGTTCGCATCCGTATTGGCGGCCGGCTACCTGCGGGGCCTGCCTGCCCCAAAAACTCTGAACGCAGCAACCCGCCTGGCCGCCCATCTCTGCACGGTCGCAGGCGCGATCCCCGACGACAACGATCTTTACGCGGACGTCGTTCAGCTGCTCGAAAGGTAACCGTCATGCCCGATGAAGCGCTTTACATCCACATGCTCAGCATACACGGCCTGCTGCGCGCTGAAAACTTGGAACTGGGTCGCGATGCGGATACCGGCGGACAGATCAGGTACGTCATCGAGTTGGCCGAAAGCCTCAGCCGACAGCCGGAGGTCGGGCGCGTGGACCTCTTCACCCGCCTGCTGGTCGACAAAAGGTATTCTGATGACTATGCCCAGCCGGTAGAAACCGTCAACGACAAGTTCCGCATCATCCGCATCCAGTGCGGCGGAAGAAAGTACATGCGCAAGGAGTTGCTCTGGCCGTTTCTAGACGAGTACACCGACAAGACCATCAAATTTATCAAGCGCGAAAACGCCATTCCGCACCTGGTGCACGGCCACTATCCGGATGCCGGCTACGTTGCCATGCAGCTGGCGAGCCTTTTCGGAATCCCGTTCGTTTACACCGGACACTCGCTTGGACGGAGCAAAAAACAGAAATTGCTCAACGAAGGCATGACGGAGAGCGACATCGTCCGGAAGTACAAGATCGACCAGCGGATCAACACTGAAGAAGATGTGCTGAAACGCGCCGACCTGATTGTAACGAGCACCCGCCAGGAAATCGAAGAGCAATACGGAATGTACCGCCACGGGGAGATTCCATACTTCAACGTCATACCGCCCGGCCTGGACATCGACAAGTTCTACCCCTTCTACCATGACCTGTTGCCTGAGACCGAGAGGCGCGAGGAAGGAATGTACGCCCGAGCCTCCATGCTTCAGGAACTCAACCGTTTCTTCATGCATCCGAACCGCCCGCTTATTCTCGCCCTTTGCCGACCTGACAAGCGCAAGAACATCTCGGGGCTGATCGAGGCCTACGGCCATGACCTGGAGCTGCAGGCCATGGCCAACCTGGCCGTTTTTGCCGGGCTCCGCAAAGACATCGAGCTGATGGAGGAAAATGAAAGAGATGTTCTCACCAACATGCTGCTGCTGATGGACAAGTTCGACCTTTACGGTAAAATGGCGATTCCTAAAAAACACGACTTCGAGCACGAGGTGCCCGAACTCTACCGGATCGCCGCCGAAGGAAGGGGCGTCTTTGTCAATGCCGCCCTGACCGAACCCTTCGGGCTCACGCTGCTCGAAGCGTCGGCCACCGGTTTGCCGGTTGTCGCCACCCATGACGGCGGACCTAAAGACATCATTGACAACTGCCAAAGCGGACTCCTGGTCGACCCCACCGACATCAGGGCCATCTCCGAGGCCATCAAAAAAATCATCGCCGACAGCGATACCTGGGACACACTCTCCAAGAACGGAATCATGAACGTTCGCCGCCACTACACCTGGAGCAGCCATGCCCAGACCTACCTGCAAGCGGTCGACAGACTGGTGAGGTCCTGCGATCAGACCGACATGCAGGCCGCCGAGGCCTGCGATGCCATCGGACGACGGCTGACACGGCTCGACTACTTTTTGATCACCGACATCGACAACACCCTGATCGGCGAGGACAATCCGGATCTGCCGGAGCTTGTCGCCCTGCTGCGAAAACATCGCGGCGTGATCGGGTTCGGCATCGCCACGGGAAGAACGGTCGAATCGGCTGCGGCCTATCTGGAGAAACACGGCATCCCTTCACCCGATATCATCATTTCCTCAGTCGGTTCGGAAATTTACTACGGCAAAAGTCTCAAATACAGCAGCGGATGGGAAACCCATATCGCCGACAATTGGAATCGCAAAAAGATCGTCGAACTTCTGAAACGCTTCGAATTCCTCGAGTTGCAAGAAGATTCCGCCCAACGCCGATTTAAGATCAGCTACAACATGGCGCCGCAAAAAGACCGGCTGCCGAAAATTCACAGCCTGCTGCTGCGTCACAAGTGCCGCTACAATCTGATCTACTCGCACCAGAAATACCTGGATGTGCTTCCCTACCGGGCATCCAAGGGAAAAGCGATCCGGTATCTGGGCTACAAGTGGGAGATTCCTCTCGGACATTTTATAACCTGCGGTGATTCGGGGAACGACGAGGAGATGCTGCGGGGCGAGCCGCTCGGTGTCATCGTTGGCAATCACAGCCCGGAGCTGAAGTCGTTGAAAGGTGCGAAAAGAATTTATTTCGCCAGGAATCCGCTCGCCGGCGGCATTCTGGAAGGAATTCAAAAATACAACTTGATCGAAAGAGCGGGGGATAGGTTGACTTGAATATCCCCATTCAACGCACGGAAACCGATTCAGAAAGGAGGTATGACGATGCCGACTTACGAGTTTGTCTGCGAAAAGTGTAAAAAGCCGTTCACTTTGATTATGAAGATTGCCGAACACGAAAAGAAAAACTTCCGCTGCCCGAAGTGTAAGAGCAAAAAGGTGACCCAAATGATCGCCGGCTTCCAAACCATCACATCAAAGAAGAGCTGAAGGCGTCACCGGCACCGGACGACGATCTGGAGCCGGTGAAACAGGGGCTCCGCCGGCTTGGTCGAGCCGATGGCCGGCGGCCTCAGTAAATCCCCTCGATCTGCTTCTTGAGCCGCATGGCCTGCTCCATGTAAACCTTGAGCTTTTGCTGAACCGCGCCGAAAACGGTACCCGCGGGGTAGTCTCCTTCTTCATCCGGCGTGCCGGCCGGAACACCGGTCAACACCTCTATGCCCTCTTCGATCGTGGCAACCCGGTAAATGTGGAACCGCCCCTCTGCGACGGCCGCGATGACCTCCCGTTTGAGCATCAGATTCTGAATGTTGGTCTGCGGTATCATAACACCCTGATGGCCGTTCAACCCCTTGGACTTGCAGACATCGAAAAAACCCTCGATTTTATAGTTCACGCCGCCGATGGACTGAACCCGGCCTTTCTGGTTGACGGAGCCGGTCACCGCAATCCCTTGCCGGATGGGAATGCCGGAGAGGCTCGAAAGAATGGCGTAGAGCTCGGTGGAAGAGGCACTGTCGCCGTCGATGCCGCCGTAGCTTTGCTCGAATGTGATGCTGATGGAAAGGGTCAGGGGAAATTTCTGAGCAAATGTTCGCCCGAGGTAGCCGGACAGAATCAGGACCCCCTTGTCGTGGGTTCGGCCGCTGAGCCTGGCTTCCCGCTCGATGTTGATCAATCCGTGCCGGCCCATGTAAGCTTCAGCCGTTATGCGCGAGGGTCGGCCGAAATAGTAGTCCCCCATCTGATAGACGGCCAGGGCATTGACCTGGCCGACCACCATGCCCTCCACGTCGATCATGATGGTGTCGTCGACGTAGGCCTCCTGCATCTTCTCCTCGTAGAGATTGTAGCGGAAGCGGTAGTGGTTGAAAGCCGTGACGACGTGTGCCTCGGTCACGACCGGGGCCCCCTCCCCGCCCGCCCAGTAGTCGGATTCCTTGATGATGCTGACGATCGGGCCGAACCTCAGTGAAAGCTTCTTTTTACGGGCGATGATCTTTTCACCGTATTCCACCACGGCCGCCACGGCTCCGGGCGTAAACGGCCTCAGTCCTTCCTCCTTGCACACCCGGGCGATATACCGGGCGTAGAGTTGGATCGTCGCCGGCGAGCGTTCGGTTTCGTAGTCGAAATCGGCCCGGACCTTGAAGATCTTGTTGAACTTCGAATCGTTGTTTTGAAGCAGCTGGAAGACCTGATAACTGCCGAGCAGAACGACTTTGACCTCCAGGGGTATCGGTTGGGGACGCAGGGACCCGCTGGCGATGCCGGCCAGTGTCGGCAGGTCTTCGATGAAGAGCTGCTTGTTCTGCAAGGCCCGTTTGAGCGCATCCCAAACCATTGGATTCATTAACAACGACTCGATTTCCATGATCAGAAAACCACCGTTTGCCTGTAGGAGGGCACCGGCCTGAACCATCGTGTGGTCGGTGGTAAAGGCGCCCATGACGGCCCGTTTCTCGATCTGGCCGAACACGTTCTGGTAGGTGGGATTGGGTTCGTAGACAACCGGGGCCCCCCGGGTCGATTTGCGATCGACCAGTACGTTCACCTGATATTCCCTTAACGGCTTCCCGCGGGCCCGCAAGGCCGTGCCTTCGCCGCCCGATCCGGGCGGTTCGAGGGCCTTGAGGAAACTGTCAACATTTTCAACGATGTGGGCCTGTACCTCATCCAGGTACGCGAGCGCATCGCGACTGTCAGGGTAATCCTCCCGAATGATGTCGAGCCGATCCTTCACAACGAAAAGGGCCACGTCGGCCATCAGTTTTTCGATCTCTTTTTGCCGGCTGTGATTTATTTTACCCACTTCCCTCAGAGTGTTTTCTATCTCGCCCTGAAGCTGCTTGAAATCGGCTTCGATAGCCTTGCGCTTTTCTTGGGGCAGCTTCTCGAATTCCTCCGGCGGCATCGGTTTATCGTCGGTCAAGGGAATGGTCTGATAACCCGATGCCGTGCGGTGGATCACCAGGTTTTTTTCCTTGGCCAGATGATTGAGCCGATCGAAATGCTCCTGCCTCCGGGTTCCATGACGGTTTTTGATCTCGGCCAGTTTTTCCTGATAGGATTTGCTATCGAATTCCCTCGGCAGCCGAACCTGTAGATCTTCGACGAAACGACTCATCCG
>JARFQH010000001.1 GCA_029287875.1 Desulfobacteraceae bacterium
GCGTATAATCGACATAATCAGTTTAATGATACTTCGCGGCTTGCCGCGGGGAGATTCATTTATCCCAATAAGTTATATCTTAACGAGGCTGCAATGATCCGCCATATATTCTTGAAATTTTTGCGAGATCCCCTATTTCACTTTTTATTCTTGGGCGCGGGGCTTTTCATGGTTTTCTCGCTGGTCAACAGCTCTGTCAGCGTACCTGCCGAACAGATTGTAATCGACGAGACCCAGGTGCTGCGACTGGCGGAGCAGTTTCAACGCACCTGGATGCGCCCGCCGACCCGGCAGGAGTTGCAGGGTCTGGCTGAAGATTTTGTGAAGGAAGAGATCCTGTACCGCGAGGCCAGGGCGTTGGGACTCGATCAGGATGATCTCGTCATTCGTCGGCGACTGCGCCAAAAAATGGAATTTATCCACGCCGATCTGACCGAACCGAAGCCACCGATGGACGCCGACCTTCAGGCGTACATGGACGCCAACAAAGACAGGTTCCGCCGACCTGACCGTTTCAGTTTTCAACAAATTTACTTTAATCCCGACAAGCAGTCAGCTGACGTAAAACAAAAGGCTGCCGAACTATTGGCGCGCCTGAATACTGAGGCTTTATCCGCCGTTGACCCAAATTTGATTGGTGACGCAACCTTGCTGCCGGCCCGACTCGATGGGGTGACACAGCGCGAGGTTGCCAACACCTTTGGACGAGGATTTGCAGAGGATATCGAAAATGCGAACACCGACCGCTGGTCCGGACCCTATAAATCAAGTTACGGGCTTCACCTGGTCCGCATAACGAAGCGAGAGGCAGGCGGTCTGCCTGCGATGGCAGAGATTCGGCCGATTCTCGAGCGCAAATGGTACGCCGAGCGCAGAAAAGAGGCGAATGAGCGTTTCTACCGGACACTTCGTGCCCGCTACGACGTCGAAATCCGTATACCGGCAGATTCAGCCGGCACAACCCTGGCGGTGCGTTGATAATGAAAGCTTTCGCACATCTAACCGTATTACTGGCACTCACCTTAGGCTTTGTTGGCATCGTCCAAGCTCATGAAGTTCGGCCAGGATACCTTCAAATAAAACAGATTGATGCGCTGACTTACGACCTACTGTGGAAAGTTCCGGCAAAGGGCGATCGACGTCTAGGGCTCTATGTTCGCCTTCCCGGGCACTGCCGGAGCAGTGAGACGACATCGCGTTTTGCCGACGGTGCCTATATCGAACGCTGGCAGGCGACCTGCGAGGGCGGGCTTAAAGACGGCACCATCGCCATCGATGGACTAGAGGCGACGCGCACCGATGTGCTGGTCCGCGTGGAGCACCGCAACGGTCGCAACCAGACGGTCCGCCTGACGCCGTCGCAACCTGAATTCAAAGTGATGAGAGCTGCCGGCCCCGCTGCCGTGATCCGAACCTATTTTGCGCTGGGCGTCGAGCACATCCTGCTGGGTTTCGACCACCTGCTGTTCGTATTGGCCCTGCTGTTTTTGGTCGAAGGCTGGCGGCGCCTGGTGGCAACCATCACCGCATTTACCATCGCCCACAGCCTGACACTGGCAGCAGCCACCTTTGGCTGGGTGCAGGCTCCCCAGGCACCCGTGGAAGCAGTAATTGCGCTTAGCATCATGTTTGTCGCCGTTGAAATCTTGCGCCGGCACCAGGGACGAAAGGGAATCGCCTCGCGCAGACCCTGGATCGTGGCCTTTTTATTCGGTTTATTACATGGCCTGGGGTTTGCCGATGCCTTGCGGGAAGTTGGTTTGCCGGACGATGCCATTCCCCTTGCCCTGGCCTTTTTCAACGTGGGTGTAGAGGCGGGGCAACTGCTGTTTGTGGCCGCCGTTTTCCTGTTTTTCCGGTTTGTCAATCAATTGATGGGCAGGCTTGGCGCTGCTGCTGAGCGATCATATTTGTCCGGTGCGGCGGTGACCCGACCGGCGTCTTACGTGATCGGCACACTTGCCGCCTTCTGGTTAATCGAACGAACTTACGGATTCTTTGTTTGAAGGAGACAACGAAAATGAATATCAGGATTAAAACTAAAAAATGGCTTGTCCTTACGGGGCTGGCGACACTGATAGTAACTTCCGCATGGGCACAGGATATGGTTCCGATGGCAGGCGACGTCAAGGCCGAGAAACCGTCCTATTCGCCGTACGCCGGCCGGGAATTTCCCACGGCGGTTTTCTGGGGTGACACGCACCTGCATACCGAGGTGTCGGTGGATGCCGGCACGATGTGCCGACTCGGGCAGGAGGATGCCTTTCGCTTTGCCCGGGGCGAGGAGGTGACCACCACCCATGGCTTGCGGGCGAAGCTTTCGCGCCCTCTTGACTTCCTGGTGATCAGCGATCATGCTGAAATGTATGGGCTGATGCCACAACTTCTCAAAGGCAATCAGGAAATCCTGTCCACGGAAAAAGGCAAACGTTGGTATGACATGCTGAAGGGCGGCAATGCCGATGAAGCCTTCAAGGCCGCTATGGAGATTGTCGATTCGCTCTCAAAAAAAGAGCCGCCGATCAACAGCGAAAAAACGGTGAAACATGCCTGGCGGGCCTACACGGCGCTGGCCGACAGGTACAACGAGCCGGGCCGCTTTACGGCACTGATCGGCTACGAATGGACCGCGATCGGGGGCTACAACCTGCATCGCAATGTCATCTTCCGGGGGGACGCCTCTGAGGCCAATCGCACCCTGCCGTACTCTCAGTTCGACAGCCAGAATCCCGAGGATCTCTGGAAGACGCTGGACGCCTTTCAAAAACAAACCGGCGCCGAAGTGCTGGCCATCCCCCACAACGGGAATCTCAGCAACGGCCGCATGTTTTCTGTGGAAACTTTTGACGGTCAACCGCTGACACGGGAGATTGCCGAATTGCGCGCCCGGATGGAGCCGCTGGTCGAAGTGACCCAGATCAAAGGCGACGGGGAAGCACACCCTCTGCTGTCGCCGAACGACGAGTTTGCCGACTACGAAACCTGGGACCGTTCCAACCTGAACGGTACCGAAGTCAAGAAACCGGAGATGCTGGAATACGAATACGCGCGTTCCGGCCTTAAGCTTGGTCTCAAGCTTGAGGACAAACTCGGGGTAAACCCCTTCAAGTTCGGCATGATTGGAAGCACCGATTCGCACACGGCCCTGGCGGCGGTCGAGGAGGAAAACTTCTTCGGAAAGCACTCGGGCGTCGAGCCGGAGCCGCACCGCTGGAAGCACGTTGTCATCGAGGCACCGGACCCGAACCTCACTGTTCTCGGCTGGCGGCAGGCTGCTTCCGGATATGCGGCGGTCTGGGCCACGGAAAACACCCGCGAGGCGATCTTCGATGCCATGAAGCGCAAGGAGACCTATGCCACTACCGGACCACGCATTACCGTTCGGTTCTTCGGTGGCTGGGCGTTTGAAGATGCAGATGCCCTGTCAAGGTTACCGGCGGGAATTGGTTATGCCAAAGGTGTACCTATGGGTGGAGATCTGAGCAATGCCCCTGAAGGGAAAGCACCGAGCTTCCTCGTGGCCGCCATGAAGGATCCTTACAGCGGAAACTTGGATCGTATCCAGATCGTGAAAGGGTGGCTCGACGGGGATGGTAACCTCCAGGAAAGGGTTTACGACGTCGCCTGGAGCGACGATCGGCAACCGGGTCCGGATGACAAAATTCCGCCGGTCGGTAACACGGTCGATGTTGCCAATGCCACCTGGACCAATACCATCGGTGAACCGGAACTGATCACAGTGTGGCAGGACCCTGATTTCGATTCATCGTTAAAGGCTTTCTACTACGCCCGCGTCATCGAGATTCCGACACCACGCTGGACGGCGTACGAGGCCAAACGCTTCCAAATTAAAATGTCGGACGAGGTCCCGATGACCACCCAGGAGCGCGCTTATACCTCGCCGATCTGGTACACGCCAGAAAGCTGAAGCCCTATGATATTAAAAAGGAGAGCGTTATGAAATCTTGTCGAATAATTAGTTTGTTGGTTACCCTCGGTCTGATGCTCGGTGCAAATAGTTCCCCGCAGGCGATCACCAACGCATACATGCAAAAGGATGAAATGAAACCGGCGAAGAAAGAATTTTCGCCCTATGCTAACCGCGGGTACCCCACCAGGGTCTTCTTCGGCGACACCCATCTGCACACCTCACTGTCGGTGGATGCCGGGGCCTTCGGCAACCGCCTCGGGCTGGACGAGGCCTACCGGTTCACGCGGGGTGAGGAGGTTGTCTCCGCCACCGGCTACCGGGCGAAGATGGGCCGTCCCTTAGATTTCGTGGTGATTGCCGACCATTCCGACGCCATGGGCTTCTTTCCCCTGCTGCTCAAGGGTGATCCCTACCTCATGGGCAAGGAGCAGGGCCGGCGCTGGCACCAGATGGTCAACGAAGGCGCTCAGTCAGGCGTCGAAGCGGCCCTGGAGATCATCAACCTCTTTTCCCAGGATAAGTTTCCCTGGCCGACCAACGACCCCAAGCTGATGCGTTCCACTTGGGACGAA
>JARFQH010000036.1 GCA_029287875.1 Desulfobacteraceae bacterium
CCGCCTGCCGGCTCGCCGTACCGCGATTGAAGTTTTGTTTCGCCCGGTCTGGATTCCTGACTCCCGATAGTGCCGAATCACCGCCCCGGTTCTGAACGGACTGGCGCGCCCTGTCGCGGTCTATATTTTGGGTTGCAGCACGCGCCTTGCCCCGATCAATGTTCTGAGTTGCGGCACGCGCCTTGTCCCGGTCGATGTTTTTTGCTTTGGCTCGGGCCTGGTCGCGGTCGATGTTTTTGGCGGCCGCTTGTGCCCGCTCGCGGGTCTGCGGATCGCTGCGCAATTTTTCGCGCCCCTTTGCCGGATCGAGGCCGCGGTCCTTCATTGTCGATTGGGCCCGCTGGCGGCTGGCATCGCGCTGCGAATCACGGCCGCGAAATTCCTTGCGATTGTCGGCGCCGGCCACCTGCTTGCCGTAGCGTTCGCGGCTATTGGCATCCCTATACGGTACACCGCGGCGGTTCTGAGCGTTGTGGTTCCAGTTGACATTTTTCTGATTGACGTTGAGCCTCTTGTTGACGTTGATGTTGTTGTAGCGATTGACATTGATGTCTACGCTGCGCCGTCCCCAGTTACAACCCCCCCAAAGCGCGTTGGTGATGCCGATGCCGACACCGAACGCGATGCCGGAAACGAGCGCCGTTCCGAACACGTAACCGGGCGGCGGCGGCAGGTAAACCGGCGGGTAGCTCGGGTACCACCACGACCCGTAGACCACCGTCGGATTGTAGGACGGCACGTAAACCACCTGGGGTTGGGCGGGTTCGATCACGATGACCGACTGTTGGGTCTGCGGCGCCTGCTCGACGATCACCTTCTGCTGCTCGGTCGACTCGAGGTTGCCGGCTTTCTTTGCCGCCGCTCTCAGCCTTTGGACCGCATCCATGACATCCTCGGGTTGGGCAAGGAAGGCGTCGCCGAGCCTCTGAACCCAGTCGGGGTCCTGTTCCATGGTCGCCAGCACCTGGGGAAAGGCAACGAGTGATTGCACGCTCGGGTCCCAGGGTTGGTCCGCAACCGCATTGACGGCCGCATCGCCCTTCTGATCGGGATGGGCCTTTGACCACTTGGCCGCATCGGCCACGTCCGACGGATAGGTGGCGGCCATCAGCACCTGGGACAGCAGCGAATCGGGATAAAGGGCAATCGGCGCGAGCATCTGGTCGAGCTCTTCCTGTTTGAAAATCTTGCTCTCCTGCGCCCACACGAAAGAAGACGATAAAAAGGGCACAATGAGCAGCGCTCTCAACCATTTCCACCTCGTTAGGGCCTGATTCATCATTATTTCACCTTCCCTATGTAGGCTGTTATTGCGGCCGGTGAATCCATATTCTTTCTTCTCTCCATCGTCTTCCCAGCAAACCTATGTTGCCGAGGGGGGGAGGGATTCGAACGTTGGGACCGGGATAAGCCACAGAATTATTTTTTTCTCGACCCGACCGACTCAGATTAAGCGATTGAAATAATCATGCTGAAAAAATTAATGCTCAAAACGGTTACGTCAATTGGACTTTGGTCCAATATCGAAACAGGAAATGAGAAAAGATGTATCTCGATGAACGTTCAGGTTAGTTTATAGAAGATGGAAATTTCAGCTTATCGGCCAGGCGCACGAGGTCGGCCAGTGAGTCCGCCTTCATTTTCGCCATCACCCGCGATCGGTGTACCTTCACGGTTTTTTCTGCAATTCCGAGCTTGCTGGCGACCTCCTTGTTCAACATGCCGCAGACAACCAGTCGGAAAACCTCCTGCTCGCGATGCGTCAGGGATTCGTAATTTTTTTGAACCTGCCGGAGTTCGTAATTCTCATCGACTAAACGTCGGCTGCAGGCAATCGCGTTGTGGACCACTTTTACAAGCGCGGCCGGATCGAATGGCTTCTCTATGAAGTCCAACGCACCGTCCTTTACAGCCTGCACGCTCATCGGAATGTTTCCGTGTCCAGTAATAAAAACGATCGCCAGGTTGCCTCCCCGACGTCGGAACTCCGCCTGCAGCTCAATCCCGCTCATCTCCGGCATTTCCACATCGAGCAAGACACACCCGGCGACGTCGGGAGAAATGTCCGCGGAGAGGAACTCCACGGCGCTTGAAAAAATACGGGCTCTCAAGCCGTGTGATCTCACGAGCCGCTTGAGCGCGCGTTGGACGGAAAGATCGTCGTCGACGATGAAAACCTCGAAGTCGGATTCACTCCTCATGGTGTAGATCTTTCATGGCTGATCCCGCAGTTTCCGTCCACAAATAGCCCTTTTCCATAAAGTCATCTATCCCCGATCCGACCCAACGAACCATGTTTTCTAAGACAATTGGATATAAGTTTCAGAAATTATAGCATGAACGCTCGGGCTTCAATTGTGGATTGATAATCATAATTAGCATGTTTTTCAAGGATTTTCAGCGTCGGGGGATTGAAGAGCCGTAATTGCGGGAAAAGACCATTGGGGAGTGGACGCTCACTTTTAATTGAGCGTATTTTAGGTCAATATCTCATCTATTTTCTGCGACAAGGCCTGCATGTTGTAGGGCTTCTGGATAAAGCCGCGGCAGCCCCGGTTCAGGATCTCCCTTGCCTGCCCGTCGATGCAGTAGCCGCTGGACAGCAAGACCTTGACGTCGGGATCGATTTTCTTGAGTTCATCGAATGTATCACCGCCCCCCATGCCCGGCATGATGAGGTCCAGGACAACCAGATCGATGCTGTTTCTGTGAGTGTCGTACAACGACAAGGCTTCATCGCCTTTGCGGGTATAAATGACGTCATACCCCATTTTTTTGATCATCTGCGCCCCGATGTCGATCACCATTTCCTCGTCGTCGACCAGCAGAACCGTTCCTTTTCCTCTCTTGACCTCTGAGGGGTTTACACCGGCCTCGATCAGGGAACTGGTCGACACACGCAGGTAAATGCAAAAGGTCGTCCCCTTTCCTTTCTCGGACACGACATCGATGTACCCGCCGTGAGATTTGACGATTCCATAAACCGAAGCCAGTCCCAAACCGGTCCCCCTCCCAATTTCCTTGGTAGTGAAGAAGGGGTCGAATATCCGTTTTTGGGTTTCGGGATCCATACCGATGCCCGAATCGGTCACCTGCAGCTTCAAATATTTGCCGGGCTTCGGAGAATAGGGTTTTTCGGTTAAATCGGTGTGCTCGACCACCGTGGTTTGCACGTAAAGCTCACCGCCGCGGGACATCGCATCGGCCGCATTAATATACAGGTTAAACAGAACCTGCTCGATTTGCGATCTGTCCACATCGGCGACGATTTGCTCCGGCGCCAGATCCAGGTTAATGGTGACCTCTTTCCGCGTGCGTCCAAAGGTTTCGACGCTGTCCCGGACGACATGATTGAGATCGACGGTCTTGGGCTCGTATTTGCCTTTGCGGGCGTACCCCAACAGTTGACCGGTCAGCTTGGTACCGCTCTGAACGAGTTGCTCGACATTTTGCAGATTCCTGAAGTGGGCACTGGTCGAATCCATGTCGCACATCATCAGAGAAATATTTCCCAGTATCCCCATCATCAGGTTGTTGAAGTCATGGGCGATGCCCCCGGCCAGCGTTCCGATGGCCTCCATCCGTTGAACGAGGTGCAGCTGCTCCTCGAGCCGCTTGCGATCGGAGATATCGCGGAGAATGACGAGGATTCCCGAGGGTTGTCCGATATGGTCTTCAAAGCGCGAAGCACTGATGCTCACGTCGATCGTTTTTCCATCTTTGGTGAAGCGTTTGGTCTCGAATCCGTGACACGGTACTCCGTTCTCCACCAGACATTTGATAATGCTTAAAGTGGCCTCCATCTCGGATTCTGGAAGAAAGGGTATTTTCTTCCCTTCCACTTCTTCCTGCTCCCACCCGAACATCTTCGTAAATACGGGGCTCACATATTGGGCCATTCCCTGAAGATCGTATATGACGATCGCATCTGCCGAGGAGTGAAGCAATGAGCGATACAACTCTTCCGCCCGTTTGGCGTCGTCGTATAGCGCCCTGTACTCTTTTTCACTTTTCTGCAAAGCCGCTTCGGCCTCTTTGCGCTCGGAGATATCCTTCAGACTCCCTTCATAATACTTAACTTGTCCCGTGCCGTCTCGAACCGCGATCGAATGATTCTCGACCCACACGGCGGTTCCGTCATAACGCCGCATTTGAAATTCGTAAGGCTTTCCGAACTTTTGGCTCTCGATCATTGTTTTCCACTTCACGCGTTCTTCCGAATTCAAATACATGGACTCTGCCCGTTGGGCGAGAAAGCTTTCCTTGTCGGGATATCCGAGCATCCTGACCAGCATCGGGTTTGCATCGAGAATCCGGCCGTCCGGCGTCGTGCGGTAGAGTCCGACGGGGAGGCCGTCAAACAGGCTACGATAGTGAGTCTCGCTCTTTTTCAACGCCGCTTGGGTCGATTTGAGTTCGGCAAGGTTGCTGGTGAGTTCCTGAAAAAGTTGCTTGAGCTGCAGACGCATCTGGTTGAAAGACACGGCCAATCCGCCAATCTCATCATCACGCGCGAGCAACGCGGTGTCGCCGTCGGGTTCCCAATTGCCTTCCCCAAACGATTTGGTGGTGTTGGCCAGACCCACAATTGGAACGATAAACCGACGGGCCGACCGCTGACCCAGCAGATAAACGCCGATAGCCGTTAGGGCGATGATCACCGCCATGCCGCTCCCGACAATCAGGTCCAGATGGACGACAAAACTCTGGTAGCGTGTACTTATTTCTTTCGATTTCTGCTTCATTGCCAGTATATGAGCCGAAAATTCGTCACTGTAGGTGGTGGCCGCTATCATCAGGGTCTGCCCGCGAAGCTTTGTCGCAACCGGAGTCATGGTTATGTATTTCTTGCGAATCCGACCGTTTGGCTCAAACCAGTCGTAATAACCCGAACCCTCTGCTCCGGATCGGGTCGGTTCGAATATCGCCCACCATGACGGCAATTTCTCCGACAGAAACCGCATATCCTTGTCGATCAATTTTGGGTTGGGATGAATCCTCATGATGCCGGTCTCGGCTTCATACATGCAGGTGTAACCGTTTTGCCCTACTTTCTGCATAGCGATGTTCTTGAATTCATCGCTTTTCTGAAGCGCCTGCATGTCGATGTCGGGATTGAGCTTGAGAAATATGTCGATCTGTTTGGCGACATCTCTCGCTTTGCCCTGAATAATCGTCTGCCCAATATCTTCGAGCTGCCCCCTGGCGTCTTCACTAAGTTCATAGGTTGATTGATGGATGAGATCGGCAATATACTTCTGGGCGAGAAAAACGCCCGTCAGCACGCAGACAAAAAAGATTCCGACGGGAATGAGAGAAACAAACAGGTATTCTCTGGTAAATTTTTGGACCAGTGAGTGGGAGGGTTTCTCAGCGCGCTTCATACAAAGCTCCGGTGGAGTGATGAATCGTGTCATTTCAAGTTCTTATGCTGCTGTGCGTCGCAAGGATTCCGGTTGCACTGAAAATAAGAACCGGCGAGTGAAAATGACTATAAAAAATTGATAATATTATACATTTTAGCAGAATACGACATCGGCGTCAAACGATTCCGGCTGCAGCGTGGATTCTGCCTTTTCCTGCCAGAGCTCATGACGTTTTTCAACTTGCTGCTAATGGGCTATAGGCTTTAAAATAATGGTTTGGGCAAGGCCAGAGGGAGAAGGCTGTATTGTAATACGTCGACGACCGATAACACAGCCCAAAACCTTTATCTTAAAGCCTAAAGCTGCTGTAGAACCCAGCGCTATCGGTCCTGTTTTTTACCGGTGTGGATGACCGCTATTCCGTTGGTCAGGCGCCGCCATGAGACCTGGGTGTAACCGATGCGCTCTAGAATAGTTTTTAGCTCGTCCGGCAGAGGAAACAAACGGATTGATTCGGGTAGGTGGGTGTAAGCCTGGCGGGTACCGGCCAACAGCTGCCCCAACAGCGGCATGATGGTGAAAGAATAAAAATCGTACAGCCGGCAAAAAACCGGGTTGGACGGTTTGGAAAACTCCAGGCACATCATCCGGCCGCCCGGTTTCAACACCCGCAGCATTTCCCTGAAACCCTGCTCCATGTGGGTGACGTTGCGGATGCCGAAGCCGACCATCACGGCATCGAAGTGTTCATCAGGAAATGCAATCTGTTCGGCATTCCCCTGAACGTAGCGAATGCGATTTCTATCGTCTGCATTTGTCTTTTTGAAGCGTCCGGCGTCGATCATGGCCCGATTGATGTCATAAACCACCACCTCTCCGGAGGCACCGACGGCCCGTTTGGCCAGAATGGCCAGGTCGCCGGTTCCACCACAGACATCGAGCACCAGGTCGCCGGGTTCCAACCCCAGTGTGCCGATAGCCGTGCGCTTCCAGAGATAGTGAATGCCGAAACTCAGCAGGGTGTTCATGAGGTCGTACTGGCGGGCAACCGAATTGAAATGGCGCAAGACCCACTGGGTCTTTTCATCCTCAGGCACCTTCTGATACCCATAATTGGCGATTTTTTCACGACGGATCCGCTCATCGTAATGATATTGCCGGTCGTGTTCGCTTCCCCAAAAATTTTTAATAGACGGCATGGTAGAAGATCCCTTCATCAGTCAGTCGGCTGCATAACCACCGATCAGGCACGCATATCAAAGCCGCACCAAGAGATCCAGGATTTTCGGCGGCGGCCGGCAAGCGGACGCAGCCTTAGGGTTCACGAAAAAATAAGTTCCCAATTTTGGGCGTTGGGG
>JARFQH010000076.1 GCA_029287875.1 Desulfobacteraceae bacterium
TAACATTCAGCTGGACGTCATCGATACGGCCGCAAACCGCAGGGTAGAGGTTCGGTTGCGGCAGTTTTCCATCGACGACATACGGGATACCGGTCCTTTGTTCATCAAGGGAAATGGCTCGATCAGCGACAACGACTTCGCCATCGACGGCCAGTTGGGGGCCTTGTCCGCCATCTTCAAAGGCGCCGACCCCTATCCGGTGGCGTTTACCCTCAGGGCCGCAGGATTCCAGGTTGCGGCCTCCGGAACTGTCGCAGATATCGTGGATGGTGAGGGCTTGGCGCTGCAGCTATCCGGCGAAGCAGGAGAACTCTCAAATTTCTACAAGCTGCTGAAAATAGAAGCCCCGCCCTTGGGTGACCTGAAATTTAATGCAACGATCTCCCGTGATGTGAACGCCCCCAGAGTGTCGGATCTGTCGGTGACGCTTTCGGGCGGCGCCCGGCTCGATTTTGCGCTTAAAGGCGCCGTCGACAACGCGATCAGTGGCGAGGGCGCCGACCTTCGGTTTACCGGTTCATGCGCCGACCCTGAGGTGCTTAGCTGGGTGCTGCCTGCGAATCTGCCCGAGCTCCAACGGATCCGCGTGGCAGGCGAGGTGCGTGAGACAGATGGGGTGCTTGCCTTAGAAAAGCTGACGATTCAGGCCGACGCGGAGCAGGGACTGTCTGCCAATGCCGGTGGACGCATGGACCTGGGTGAGAACCTTGGAGCGCTGGCCATAACCGACATGGCCATCGACATCGCTTTGTCCATGCCGACCACGGATATCTTGCGCCCTTATGGGATCGATTGGCCGACCGACATGGGACCCCTCGCCGCTCAGGCGCGATTGACCGGGCCGCTCGAGGGGTTGGCGGTGGAAGATATTTTTTTCGAATCGGGCGGATCCGGACCCTTGCGGGTGACTTCCCGGGGACGGATCGGACAGCTTCCCATCCGGCCGGGAGCCGACAGCCGGGCCTCCCAAATCGACCTGAATGTCACGCTGCAGGCCGACAGCACCGCCGCTCTTTCAAAGGTGTTAGGTGGCTCCATACCGGATTTCGGACCGCTGAAAGCCACTGCCCTTATCGGTGATCGCAACGGAACCTACGGCGCGCGGAAGTTGAATCTCCTCATCGGGGATGAGAAAGCGGCCGCGTTGACAGTGACCGGTTCTGTTGCCTCGTTGTTGAAGACCGATGCGGTTTATATCGACGGCATCGATCTAACGGCCGTGGCGCGGGATTTTCCCCTGCAACCACTCTCCGACCGGCTCGGACGCAGCCTGTCGTATTTGGGGCCGCTGAACGGTCGTTTTCAGATCGCGGGCAATTCGCAGCAACTGTCCATCTCCAAGGCCGATCTGACAACCGTATCACCGCAGGGTTTAAAGATTGAAGCGACCGGCGGCATTGACCACATCCGGATGAAGGGTGCGAAGCCGATTGCAGGGATTGATTTATCCCTCACGGCGACAGCCCAGGGATGGGTTGCGCTGCCCGTCGTGGCCGGACTCGACCTGCCGGATTTAGGTCCCCTGCAGGCGACGGCCTCGATCAGTGACCGCAGCGGCAGCCTCGATGTCGACGCCTTTGAGATTCGCGGCGGGACGACGAAACAGGACCTGTTGCGTCTGCAGGGGCAAATCCTTCGCATCGGGATCCCGGATCAGATGGCGCTGAAGGCCACCGTTGAAACCGCCTCGCGATCGTGGGTGACCCATTACCTGGAGCAAACGGAAGTGATCAATGTGCCGTTGACAGGGGTCATCAGGGCCGTCGGAGACGCCGATGGAATTCGCATCGATGAGATTCGGCTTGCAACCGCCGCCGGCGAACACCTGGTCATCAATGCCCGGGGCCGGGTCGTTCATCGATCCGAATCACCGGCGGTTGACCTTCAACTGGATATCAGCGCCCCCGATCCGCCGGCGGTCGGATCGATGATCGCAGTATCGCTGCCGCCCTTCAGTCCGTTGGCAATCAACGGCCGGATCACCGGCAATGCCCAAAAAATCGATTTTTCCGGGAAATCCCAATTCGGCGATACCGTTTTCCAATCGGCGGTCAGCGCCGCCTTCACCGGCCCGCGGCCTCTTATCGTTGCCAGTTTCGCTTCGGAGATTGTACAATTGAAACACATTGGTATCTACCCGGCACCGCCACCGGAAGAAATCCCTATCCCAGCAGATAAGAAATCGCCGCCGGCCGAGGCGCTTTTCAACGATACACCGCTGTCGCTGGATGCCCTCAAAGACGTCGACCTCATTTTTACTCTGGATGCCGGCAAATTGGTCGGACGGGATATCAGCATCGAAAATCTGGATCTCGATATCACCGTAGAAAACGGCCGGCTGCACGTCTATCCAGCCAGCATGGTCTATGCGGCCGGGTTCACTGAAATTGGTTTTACCCTGGATGCTTCGGGACCGATACCAGCCTTCGATCTGAAAATAACCGGAGAAGACATTGACGTCGAAGACCTGCTGGCCACGGCCCATGAACCCATTATTCTCAGCGGAGAACTCAGCCTGGTCGTCGACCTGCACAGTGTCGGCCGTTCCAAGCGCGAGCTGGCCTCGAACCTGGCGGGCGAATTTAGCCTGGCGATCGAATATGGACGGATACGACGGATTGTTAACTTTTTATCCGCGGATGCATTGAATCTGGTGTTCGCCACAGCCGATCGACGGCAACACGTTGATCTGAACTGCCTGGTCAGCAAAATCGATTTTCAAGACGGTGTCGGCGACATCGATATCTTGTTTATGGATACGCCCAGGATCCGGGCCAAAGCGGCCGGCAACGTGAATCTGGCGTCGGAAAGAATCGATATCGTTATCAATCCGGAACAAAAGCGAAGGTTGCTTCAAAGGCAGGCATCAGCCGTTCGGATCAACGGCCCGTTGACACAGCCCGCGTTCAGGGCGCTGCCCCTGGCGGAAGCGGCCCGGCTTTCCGGCAAAATATTGATGCCGTATGTCTTTCTATCCGAAAGGGCGCTGGGGAATTTGTGGTATCTCATCCGCAGGGACATAAATGCGAGCCCGTGCGCGCGTGAATTACACTCTCCTTAAACCAGGTTCAACGTTCTAAAGGACCACAATGAAGACGAAAGTACGCCAGGTAAAGCGGAGCTTCTCACCAGCGCGGCCGGGGTTGCTCTGTTTGCTGGTGCTGGCGCTGATGACCAGCGCCTGCTCGAGTAGCCGTCAATACAAGATCGATCTGATGCCCGCGCCCGCTGTTTTCGAAGGCGGAGAAATCAATCCGCTGCCCGACGGATCCCCACCGATATCCTACGATGACTTCCGCATGCTCTATGCGACGATTCGAAAACCCTCCGATGATCCCGAAAAAAGGCCGTATTATCTCAATGAGCCCGGATTTATCGTCAGAGTGGGTCACGCCCGCGTCAAAGCGGCACCTCCGGGGACAGGCTGGCAGGCAATGCGCCGCATCTCGTTGGCCAAGAATCGCAGCGGGGAATACCCGCTTGAAGTGTTGTCGGTGCACGAGACCGACGTCCTGCCCAGAAGCTATTCGTTTCTAACACTATCGGTTCCGGAAACGACGGTGTCCGATAAAAGCGGCCGTAAATTTGCCGAGCTTGTCGACGAGCGCCTGGCGGCTTCCAGCGTCAAGGATGTCTACGTCTACGTGCACGGTTTCAGGGTCACCTTCGATCTTCCGGTGCTGGTCGCCACCGAGTTGTGGCATTTTCTCGGATACCGGGGGGCTTTCATTGCCTACAGCTGGCCGTCGACGCCCAGCGTCTTTGCTTACTTATCCGACATGGAGGCCGCCGTCATTATGGCGCGCAAATTGCGCCTCTTTATAACCTACCTGGCGGAAGAGACCCAGGTGGAGAAGATCCACATCATTGGCTTCAGTGCCGGATCGCGGCT
>JARFQH010000135.1 GCA_029287875.1 Desulfobacteraceae bacterium
GGTGAAAGACTACCTGAACATTTTGAAGGAAGAGGGGATATACCGGCTTGGAATCAGAAGGGAATACTATCAAAAAACATTGAAAAGGGGCGGTCTCGATCCGGACACATACGGTCCGCTGATGTTCGAGAATTACAAAAAAGGGGCCATTTTACTGCGAAAATCATCGATCATCTCTCTCAAGACACTGGAGCAGGCCCTGGCGCGTGAAAACGCGCTGAACCAAAAAGGCGTCATACCGCCGGCGGTTGAGAAAATCTTCCGGAAATCGGTCCCTGATTTCAAAACCCAAACCCATTTTTACGGTTACGACGGCCGGGGCACCGACCCCACTCGATTCGACTGCAACTACACCTACAATTTGGGCCTTACCGTTTACAGCTTGATCGCAAACGGGGCGACGGGCCAAATGGCGGCCATAAAAAATCTGGAACACGATTTCGCACAATGGGAACCGCTCGGCATACCCATTGCACCGTTGATGCACCTTGAGGAACGACAGGGCAAACTGGCGCTGGTGATTGAAAAGAGCGTCGTCGACTTGGAGTCGAATGCCTTTAAAGTGGTCAAGGCTTTGCGGGAAAACTGGCTCGCTGCTGTCCCCGGTAACGACGATTATCGCCGACCGGGTCCCATCCGCTTTGGCGGACAAATTGAGGAGGATCGGCCCATTACGATGAAGCTCAACGCCATTAAGTAGTGTCCATCCATAAATGGTCTTTTTTCCGCTGGACGGCGTTCTCCGCGGGTTTCCGGCTGCGGCGTACATTAAGTACGCCTCGCCGCAACCCCTTGTGCGGCCTTGTCCAGCGGAAAAAATCCTCATTTATGAATTGGACACTTAATGGGGCCCTAAAAAGATCGCGGTTTGGCACTAAATAGATTCCTGATTGACCGACGATGCCGGAAGATCAATTAGTAGCGTAGGTGACAGTGAAGCCATTGGCTTCAAGGGATTTTTTAATGGTGTCGGTCTTGCAGGCCGCCAGGCGAAAGTAGTAAATGCGGTTGCCGGTCTGATGAGAGGTGATGCCGACGTTGATGATGTCGCCACCGCCGTCGTTGATGATCTGCAGGGCTTCTTTCAACGCTCCCGGCTCGTTCTTCATTACCACGTCGATGCGTGAACTGCCGGTCAATATGCCCATCATGTCGATGAACGTCCGCAGGATGTCCGATTCGGTGATGATCCCGACCAGTTTCTCGCCTTCAACCACCGGCATGCCGCCGATCTTGTGTTTGTAGATCAACTGGGCGGCAATTTCGATGTCTTCCTCCGGACCGACCACGATCGGATCGCTGATCATCAGGTCGGAGAGGGAAACATCGCCCACCATGGACGGTATCAGCCCCTGCTTCAGGTCGGCCAGCGTCACGAAACCACGCAGGACGTTGCCGCCGGAGACCACCGGCAGGTGGCGGATGGAATTCAGTTTCATCAGCTCCAGGGCATCGGTGATGGATGCGTTCGCGGTAATCGTGATGGGATCCGGAATCATCAGGTCGCTGATCTTCATAATCCCTCCCTCTGTGAGATCGGAAAAAGGTCACCCGGCACTTGGCGGCAGCTGGTCGTAAAAAGGATGCCGGGGGCCGCGGCTCCGGGATTCGCCAAGTCGGTCAACACCGTGCCGGCTGGTAGCTGCACAAGGGCTCCTGGGCCAGAATATCCCCGGTGGCCTCGAAAGCCCGCGCTCTGCAGCCGCCACAGAATTTCTTGTATTCGCAGAGACCGCACTTGCCTTTCAGGTCGTCGTAGCGGCGCAGTGACTGAAACGTCTCTGAATGATTCCAGATATCGGCGAAGGATGCCCGGGTGACGTCGCCGGCCTCCACATTTAAAAACCCGCAGGGTTGAACAATTCCCCGATGTGAAATGAAGCAGAACCCGACTCCCCCCAGGCAGCCGCGCGTCATCGCGTCCAGTCCGTGGGTTTTGGGTGTCACGGTTTTGCCTTCGGACCGGGCCCGCTGCCGCAGGATCCGGTAGTAGTGGGGCGCGCAGGTCGCCTTGAGCTGCAGCGGGGTTTTGTCCCGCTGATCGTAAAACCAGTTGAGGGTTTGTTCGTACTCCTCGGCCGTGATTTCCTGATCGATGATATACTTGCCGCGCCCGGTAGGGACCAGAAGGAAGATATGGTGGGCCACGGCGCCGAGTTCCACCGCCAATTGCTGGATGCGGGGAATCTCCGCCAGGTTCGTGCGGGTGATAGTGGTGTTGATTTGGAACTCGAGGCCGGCCTTTTTGGCCATCTCGATTCCCCGCAGCGCGCTGTCGAAAGCGCCTTCGACGCCCCTGAAGCGATCGTGTTTTTCGCGGCTGGCGCCGTCCAGGCTGATGCTGATGCGCTTGATGCCGGATTCGACCATCCGGCGGGCGGTCGCGTCGGTGATCAGGGTGCCGTTGGGCGCCATGACCATTCGCAGCCCGAGATCGGTCCCATAGCGAGCGATATCGAATATATCCGACCGCAACAGGGGTTCTCCGCCGGTCAAAATGACGATCGGCCGGCCGACCGCAGCGATCTGATCCAGCAGTCGCAAGGCGGCCGGCGTATCCAGCTCGCCGCTGTAAGGCCCGCGGGTGGCCGCCGCGCGGCAGTGCACGCAGTTCAGGTTGCAGTTGCGGGTGGTTTCCCAGGCCACGAGCCGCAGAACCGGGGTTTTGCCTTCTTCCGGCCGGGACCCGGATTGGGTTTTGATATGGTGAGGATGCATGGG
>JARFQH010000331.1 GCA_029287875.1 Desulfobacteraceae bacterium
ATGTGTATAAGAGACAGATGTAGTATCTCAAGATATTCATTTATAACCATTTATTATCAGGTCAATTTGCCCTGATAATAGTTTTATCTGATTAACAAGGATCGTCCCTGGCATCGATGATTGATGATTAAACTATAACTATCCTATTTTATAACAAATAGCAACACGAAAAGAGGGAATGCGGCGGTGAGGGTCGGGATTTTATGAGACTTATATTTATGCGGCGCGAATAGGCCCCCGATAAGTCGTCTAATCGCTTTTTCGGTTACGGTTCATCCGATGTTTGGTTTTTGAGTGTCTCCCAGAATTTTCCTGGAGATACGATTCGCATCGAGAAACACCCTCAAGATATCTGGGAGAAAACATCCTCATCTGTTAAATATCCGCGAGCTTCTTCAAACGGCATCACCCTTTTTCTGATTTCCCCAAAATGTTCCAGACGAAGCTGCCGCCTGAGGGCCTCGCGTGCGATGACGCTTCTGTTTTTCCCTGATCGCTGACTGGCCTTGGTCAGCAGGGAATCCAGTTCCTTGTCCAATCTGATTGTAAGGCTTGACGTTTTCATGTCTTACTTTGTGAAACGCCTATTTGGGATAGTCAAGGGTTATTATTTATGCCTAACTGTAAAGGCCACTTACGGCGCATCAGCGACGCGAACAAGGGTTATAGGCCCGACTTTGTCATCGCGCGTCAGGGGCCACGATATCCGGATTCAGACCGATTTTAGAAAAGCGTCATGTCTTCGTCTTTCAGATCGGAGACGAACATGTGGCCGGGGGCGTGGGTGATCACCAGCGGCAGGGATGTGGAGGTGGCCGCCAAGGTCGAGGTAACCCCGCAGGCCCAGAACACCGGAACTTCTCCCGGTTCGATGGCGACCGGGTGGCCGAAATCCGGGCGATCAATGTCCTCAATGCCGATTTGGGACGGATCGCCGATATGGACCGGTGCGCCGTGGGTCAGGTGGAAACGGGTGGTGATCTGGACCGCGCGGACGGCCTGTTCGGGCGTCATCGGCCGCATGCTGACCACCAGGGGAGCGGAAAACGGGCCGGCCGGCGTGCAGGCGCGCTTGGTGATGTACATGGAAACGTTTTTACCCTCCGTGATGTTCCGGACCGGAATTCCGGCGGACTGCAGGGCGTTCTCAAAGGAGAAACTGCAGCCCAGAAGGAAGCTGACCATGTCTTTGCTGAATGTGTCGGTGACGGCTTCGACTTCTTCCGTCAACTTTCCATTACGGTAGATCCGGTAGAGGGGCAGATCCTGACGCAGATCGGCCCCGGGGGCAATCTTAGGTTCGTAGACCCCGGCTTCGAGAACATCGAGTATCGGACAGGGTTTGGGGTTGCGGACGCAGAAGAGAAGAAAGTCAAAGGCTTCCTGCTGCGGCAGCATGACCAGGTTGGCCTGAACAAAGCCGCGGGCCGCGCCCGAGGTCGGCTTTCGCCACTCTGCGGCGCGAATCCGGCCCCGCAGCTGGGCCGCTGTGATGTTTTCTGGGGTCATGGGGCATTCCTTCGGAATGAGGGTTGAGCCGGTTGAGCCCGTTTAGCCGGTTGTGTCCGTTAAACGATTGGGTGGATGAATTTAAACCGGCTCAACGGGCCAAACGGACCCAACCGGCTAAACGGGCCCAACTGACTCAACCTATTTTATACAACATTGACTTCTTCGTTAAATTTTCCCAATTGACGCAGGCCGTCGGCCGTGACGACATGGGTGTTTTCGATGCCGACGACACCGACTCCCGGAAAGATCAGTTTCGGTTCGAGGGCCACGATCATGTTCTGCTGAAATTCGAGCCGCTGTTTCTGGGCCAGAAAGGGGTATTCATCCAGTTCGATGCCGATGCCGTGACCGATGAAACGGATGCGGCGGTCACCTACACCCATGAAGTTGTCGGCATATCCCAGATCGGTCGCCATGGCGACCGCCATGTCGTAAACGTCGCCGGTTCGAACCCCCGGTTTGGCTTCTTTCTTAACCATCGACTGCACGGCCAACATGGCCTGGTGGGCCTGAAGTAGTTCATCCGACAACCCCTCGATGGCGAATATGCGCGTGTGGTCGGACAAGTAACCCTGGTGGGCGAAGACATAGTCGAACAGAATCGGTTCGCGGCGCTGGATCGGCCGGAAACCCGGTCCCTGAGCCACAGCCGGGCTCACCGCCGCGCCGCCGGTGGGAGAGGCCAGGTAGCTGGGCACGGCGGCCGCCGGTCCGGCCATCAGGTGTCCGTAAAACAGCTCACTGCCCCAAAGGCGCATCCGGATGATTCCTTGGTGTCCCAGCCGTCGGGCCCGGGCTTCGATCAGTCCGGCCAACTCGATTTCAGTGATCCCTTCCCGTAGATACTCCCTCACGCTGTCGGCGACCTGGTCCGAATATCCGGCTGCGGTGGTGATCAGACCGATTTCGTGGTCGGATTTAACCGCCCGGATCAGGCGGACAACGGTCGATATGTCCGAAATTTCGGCTCCGGAAAAGATGTCGCGGTAGGCGAGGTAGAGGTTGGCGGGCAGAACATCGAGCTCGAGACCCAAACGGCGGGGGAGGGTGTGGCCATTTTGGTGCAGCAATTCCGGCAGTTCCTGGGGCCGGGATATGGGAACAATTTTCCGAATCGGCGATTCGGCCACGGCCCGCTCAATGTCTTTGCGGACCATCAGCAACGGTTCGCCGTCGACCGGCACGAAGAGATGGGCCTGCTGGATGGTGCCGGTAAAGTAAAACAGGTCCGAGTTTTGAAGGATCAGCGCCGCATCGATTCCGGCCTTGTCCAGCCGCTGTTTGAGATGATCGATTCTAGTGTCGATTTCGCTGGATGGTGTGGTAAAGGTCATAAACCGCCTCGTTTTAACTTCAGGCCCTTCTTTGGGAATCTCAATGAATCTTTATGAATCATTATTAATCATTAGGAGTCATGCGGACGGACTCGTCGTTTTCGATTTTCCAGCAGCGGACGAGGTGATCCGGAGCGACCGACCGCAACGGGAGATCCGCCTGCCGGCAGGCGGCGTCGCCCTTCGGACAAAACTCCTGAAAAACGCAGCCTTCGGGCGGCGGTCCCGGCACGCCGCCGCCTTCTTTCAGTTGAAGGTCTGTTTTTTGGTCGCGATCGACATCCGGTATGGCCGCCAGCAGCGTTTGCGTGTAAGGGTGCTGCGGGTGGGCATAGAGTTCCTCGGCCGGCGCATACTCCATTATATAGCCCTTGTTCATGACGGCGACCTGATTGCAGAGATATCCCACCACGTTCAGGTCATGCGAAATGAAGAGGTAACTCAATCCAAGACGGTCCTGCAAGTCTTTCAACAAATTAATCACTTGGGCCTGAATGGAAACATCCAGGGCCGAAATCGGTTCGTCGCAGATGATCAGGGCCGGATTGACGCTCAATGCGCGGGCAATTCCGATCCGCTGTCGTTGGCCGCCGCTGAACTCATGCGGGTAGCGCCCGGCACTCTCCGGTGACATGCCGACCATCTCCAGCAGCTCTGCGAGGCGGTCTTTGCGTCGCTGTCCCCGGGGTGTTCCTACAATACGCAGCCCCTCTTCGATCGACTGCCCGACCGTCATTCGAGGATTGAGCGATCCGTAAGGATCCTGAAAGACAATCTGCATCTGTTTGCGGTACGGCTTCAACTCTTTTTCCGACAGCCGGCTGATATCGTCTTGGCGAAAGAAAATGAGGCCGTCATCGGGACGCAACAGCCGCATGATCATGCGGGCGACCGTGGATTTACCACAGCCGCTTTCTCCCACCAGGCCTAATGTTTGGCCCTGCCGGATCTTGAAATCAACCCCGTTGACGGCTTTTATCCATCCGCTGATCCGCAGAAAAAAACCGGAGCGGACCGGAAAATGCTTTTTCAGATCGCGGACTTCGAGGATGATGTTCTCTTCTGGGTTCGGGTTCATTGGCTTAATAATAACCCATCGGGTCATTTACGGTCGCGAGCGAAAAGGACCGGACAGCGAGCCTGGTGACCGCCGCCGTAATCGCACATTTGAGGATACTGCTCCCGGCAGCTTTGTACGGCGTGGGGGCAGCGCGGGTGAAAAGGACAACCCGGCGGTTTGTGGGCCGGGTCGGGGACGGTGCCGGGGATGCTGTAGAGACGCCGTCCTCTTTTGGCGCGCGTGGGCAGTGACGCCAGCAAACCCTGGGTGTAAGGGTGCTTCGCATTACCAAAGATGTGCCCGGTTTTACCCTGCTCGGCAATAATGCCCGCATACATAACGTAGACCCTATCTGCCACGGCCGACACGACCCCGAGGTCGTGGGTGATGTAAAGGACCGACATCCGGTGTTTCTGCTGCAGGGCGCCGAAGAGCTTCAAGATCTGGGCCTGAACGGTGACATCCAGCGCCGTGGTCGGCTCGTCGGCGATCACCAGTTCCGGGTCGCAGGCCAGGGCCATGGCGATCATGACCCTCTGGCGCTGTCCGCCGCTGAGTTCGTGCGGATAGGCATTGAGGCGCTCTTCCGCAGAGGGGATCCCCACATCGGTCAAAAGCTGAACACAGCGACGGTGCAGGGCGTCTTCGTCTATTTTCTTGTGGATCCGAATGGCCTCTCCGATCTGGTCGCCGATTTTGAAAACCGGATTGAGGGAGGTGAGCGGCTCCTGGAAAACCATGGCGATGCGATTGCCTCGGATATGCTGCAGGTCTTCCTCTTCCAGCTGCAGCAGGTCTTCGCCGGCGAAAAGGATGCGTCCCCCCGCAATTTCGCCCGGGGGCTGGTTGATAAGGCCGAGAATGCTGAGGGCCGAGACGGTCTTGCCGCACCCGGATTCGCCCACCAGGCAGACGGTTTCCTCGCGTCCCACCTCGAAACTGACACCGTCGACGGCTTTCGCCACGCTGTTTTCGGCGCCGTGAAAGTGGACCTTGAGGTTATCGACCGATAGAAGGATCTCTTTGTTCATTAGTCCGTTTAGCCGGTTGAGCCCGTTGAGCCCGTTTGGCCGGTTGAGCCCGTTGAGTCGGTTGAGTCAGTTAAGTCGGTTGGCCGCCGCATACCATTTCATTAACTTAAACGGTTTTAACGATTCTGTATCTCATTCCATTGTTTTCCAATCAACAAAAGCGTGTCACCCACTATGTGTCGAAAAGGCTGAACCGGCAAACGGGCTAACGGGCTCAACGGGCCAAACGGGCCAAACCGGCTAACGAGCCAACGGGCTAAACCGGCTTAACGGGCCCAACCGACATCACCGCTCCCGCAGCCGGGGGTTCAGCGCGTCGCGCAAGCCTTCCCCGAAGAGGTTGAATGCCAGTACGACCACGAGGATGGTAATGCCCGGTATAAAAGTGAGCCAAGGGGCGTCGAAAATAAAGTTCTGACCGTCTGACAGGATGTTGCCCCAGGTGGCATTCGGCGGCGGAACGCCGAAGCCGAGAAAGCTCAGGCCGGCTTCAGTCAGGATTGCCGAGGCAATGCCGAGGGTGGCCGACACCAGTACCGGTGCGACGGCGTTGGGCATCATGTGACGGAAAATGATCCTCAGATTACCGACGCCCAAGGCGCGCACGGCAGCGACGAAGTCCTGTTCACGCAGGGCGAGAAATTCGGCGCGCACGAAACGGGTGGTTCCCATCCAACTGGTGAGGCCGATGACGATCATGATGTTGTAAATGCTGGCCGGTAAAAGGGCCACCACCGTGAGAATTAAAAAGAACGTCGGGAAGCAGAGCATGATGTCCACCAGCCGCATAATCAGTGTGTCGATGGTAAGGGTCTTGAAGTTGAGCAGTCCCATTCCGGGCACGGATTGGTGTCCCTGTCCAGTGCGGCTTCGGCCGAAAAACAACCAAAGAGTGAGGATACCTCCCAAACAGAACAGTACCGAACCCCAGATGGGCTTTATGGCAAGCAAGACGGCACCGGCCAGCAGCATGCCCGCAACGATGACGTGATCCAGCCGGACGTGGTTCTGACCGAAATATCCGGCGATACCCCCGAGAAAAATTCCGATGACGACCGATATACCGACGGCCACGAAACCGACGGTCAGAGACACCCAAGCGCCCTGGAGCATGCGGGCGAACACGTCCCGCCCCAACTCATCGGTGCCGAGCAAGTAGACCCCGAAGGCCGGAACTTCATCGGGCTGTAACGATTCCAGGTTCGGCTTTGAAAGGGGCGGGCGCAGTTTCTCCTGGAGCCGGATGAGTGACGGATTGAGAACCGGCTTGTTGCCGGAAGTCAGCAGCAAGCCGACAACAGCGGCCGCAAAAAACAACAGAAAAAACACCATCCCGATCACCGCCATGCGGTTCTGCTTGAATATCGTCCAGAACTGTTGCCAGAGGCTGCGCCTGGGAGCCAAGGGGCGTTCGAGACTGTTTTCCGGCGCAGGCTGCACCTGATGTCGGGTTTGCATCACAACCGAATCCTTGGGTCGACCACCATGTACAGAAGGTCGGATATAAAGGTCCCGATCAGCACCAAGACTGCGGATATGAAATTGACAGTTAGAATGACCGGGTAATCTCTGGCCAGGATCGCCTCGTAGGCCATGCGGCCCATACCCGGCCAGGAGAAAATCGATTCGATGATGACCGAGCCGCCGATCAGTCCCGGCAGGATCAGTCCGAACATCGTCACAAACGGCAGCAGGGCGTTGCGCAGGGCGTGGTGGTAATTGACCTCGTCGGGCGGCAGGCCTTTCGCCCTGGCCGTGCGGATGTAGTCCTGGCCTCCGACCTCCAGCATCTGGCTGCGGACGTATCGTGACAGAACTGCGATTCCGCCGGTGGCACCGAGGATCGAGGGCAGCAACAGATGCCAGATCCGGTCCATGATCATGTGCACCGGGGAGCTGTCGCCCATCCCAAAGGTCTGCATGCCGATCACCGGCACCTGGAAATGCATCACCACCAGGATGATGAGAAGATAGGCGAAGAAAAAACCGGGGATGGAGATCAAGAAATAGGCCACAAACGTGGAGCCCTGGTCGAACAGACTGCCGCGGCGGATGGCCGCACGGATTCCTACCGGGAAAGACAGCGTCCAGGTCAGCAGGGTGCCGACCACGAAAAGGGGCAGGCTGTTGAGGAAGCGATCCCAGATTTTTTTGAGAACCGACTGGTTGTCTTTCCACGACACGGTCTTGCCTGTGAAAAGATCTTTGTAGAACAGCAGATATTGCCCATACAGCGGTTTGTCCAGGTGAAATTGCTGGCGAAACCGCTCCACCATTTCGGGGGTGAATTTTGGATTCATCGGGTCGACCTGGCTGGGCTCTCCAGGCGCCAGGTGAATAATCAAAAACGACACCACCGACACGAAAAACAAGGTGACGATTTTCTGGATGACGCTACGCCCGATAAACGAAATCATTTTGTTTCGTTATCCCTCATCATTAAATAAAGGAATTTCAGATAATTTAATCCATTTATTAAAGTAAAACATGAAATTACCGGTTTTGGTCGGCGTGATTTTTTCATAGACCGTTTGATCGTCGTCATTAACGGTCTTGATGACGATGCGTTTGTCCAGCACGGCCGTCCATTTACCGACGTACAAAAAGGTGTACGGCTGCTCCTCGGCGATGATCTCGTGCAGCCGATGACAATCGGCCACCAGCTTTTGGTGGTTGTATTCCTGTCGTATCTTGACGATCAAATCGTCCGCCGCCTTGTTCTTGAAGGCGACGAAGTTGAGGAGGTTCGGTTTAGTCTGGCTGGAATGCCAGATCTGGTAGAGGTCCGGATCGATGCCCATGGACCAGCCCAGCACGATGGCATCAAAGTCGAGCTTGTTGACCCGCTCCTTGATGAACACCGACCACTCCAGCAGATCGGTGCTGACATCGATGCCGATTTGCTTCCAGGCGTCCTGGGCAATGGCCAGGACGGACTTGCGGATGTCGTTGCCGCTGTTGGTGATCAGGGTGAAGGACAGACGTTTGCCGTTTTTTTCCAACCACCCCTGGGCGTTGCGTTTCCAGCCCGCCTCCGCCAGCAGTCGCAGCGCCTCTTGCGGGTCGTAAGGGACCGGCGGGATCTTTTTGTCGTAGTAATCGGTCTGCTTTGGAAAGGGTCCGGTGATGCGCTCACCCTGGCCATAGAGCACGTACTTGATGATCTTGTCGACGTCGATGGCCATACCCAGGGCCAGGCGCACCCTGCGGTCGTTGAAGGGTTCACGGCGCATGTTGTAGCCGATGTAGGTGTAGCCGAAGGAGAGCCCTGAAAAGCTTTGAAAAAGAGGGTCGCCACGCAGACGCGCCACCTGGTAAGGCTGGACTGAGTAGCTGTCGACGGTGCCCGCGTAGAATTCCATTTCCTGGGTGAGAACGTTGGGGATGATGCGATAGGCAAAGGTCTCATAATTGGGGGGCCCGTCCCAGTATTCCTGAAAACGATCCAAAATAATGTACTGATCCGACTTCCACTCTTTGAACTTGAAGGGACCGCAACCGACTGGGCGGCGATTGAAGTTGCTGTCGCGCACGCTGAAGTTCTGCGGGTCAAGACCGCGTGCAAGGGCCTCCTTGCGCAAGGCTTCGCGGTTGAGCAGATGTTCGGGCAAAATGCCCATCTGCCAGGTACCGATGGCCGGTGAATAGAGCCGCTTGTAAACGATTCGGACGGTGAGCGGATCGATGACCTCCACCGTTTTGACCGGTTCGTAATCACTGGTACGTGGAGAAAGGTTTTTGGGATTCATGATGGCTTCATAGGTGAAGCGCACATCGTCGGCCCCCACCGGATGGCCATCGTGAAATCGGACACCCGCTCGGAGGTGAAAAACAATAACCGGATTCTGTTCCGTGGACGGCAGGATGTCGCGGGCATACGCGTCCAGCCGCTCGGCCGGCAACGGTTGGTCGGGATGCAGGTAACGGGTACTCTCAAAAGCCTCGAAGTAGGATTCGCCGAGCAGGTTCCGCAAGTGGTCGAAGAGATCCTGGTCGACCTCGCTTAGTCTCAACTTGATGCGGGCCGGTGCATCGACCGTGAATTGGATGTCCGCTGCGGGCGACTTCGTCGTGGCGTCCGCGGCTTTGCGGGTCGCGGTAAACCGATGCGGCGGCAGAACGGTGATGTCGGTGATCCGGTCGAGCGTCGCTCTCAGTTTCGGGTCCATTGGCGTGTTCGAGGCTTTAGCACTGCGGATACGGTCGGCTACGGATTGCGGGTCGGTCGTGTCGGTGCCAGACGGCAACACTTGCGGGTTGACGTAGAAGTAAGCCTCTTCGTAGAGCTCCCAGCCGGAAGCGACCCGGCCGCGATATCGCAGGTTTTGGTCACGGTCGATCAGGCCCTCGAAAACATGGGACTCGATCTCGCTGCTGGCCGAATCGGCCGAAAGAATGGGGTTGAGAAGACTGGCGTCACCGGTTGAAGCGGTCACATAAGTGCTGAGCCGGTTGGGATTTCCGCGTGTTTCCTGTTCGTAGGTGGGGACCCAGAAGTAAGACTGGAGTAAGATGACGATCAACACCAGCGGCGCGAATATCAGAAGCCGTTTTATTGTCATGGACGGTCACTGAAACGTGTGCTTACCAAACGGGCGGCGTCGGTTATCGCTCCGGCTGCGGGAACGGTGCTACCGCCAAGGCCAAACAGTCGTCATCTCCGCAAGATTACGGAAACCAGGAAAAGGCGCGGAGGCGCACTCTCGTGCGCCTCACTATCAATTACGAAGACCTCTCAGGCCTTGGCGTGATTGACGCCGTATTATTTATACCCCGGCAAAAAATAACTCCATCACTTGCTTGTCTTATGGCCCGTCTACTGCGTCACATCCACCCACACGTATCCCGATATGCGCAGGTGGATGTGCCTTGTAGACAAACCATAATCCGGCGCAATCGTGTGGAATTATTTTTTACCGTGACCCTTTGTAGAAAAGAGCCATTTTGGGACGGAAACTAAGTCGTTCCGCCCGCGGCCGGCTTTGCCTCTTCGGCCGGCACGGGTTCCGGCGGATTGTTCTCATCACTCTTGGGCGCCGGAGGGGGTGTTTCCGCTGGAGGAGCTTCCAGTTTCTGCTCAGGTGCCGGACCCGCTTTAAGAGAGGCTATCTGCTCTTGGATCGAGTCCATTTTCTGCTGGATGAAGTTGGCCAATATATCATCCGGCTGCAGGGCAGCAGCCCGTCCGAGATGGGCTTGGGCCGTCTGAAGGTCTTTGATGGTGCCTTTTTCTGCCGCCACATCGGCCTTGTAGAGCAGTATCGTGCGGGTGATCATTTGCAGGCGTTCGGTGATGATGGCGCGATCTTCCGCACTGGTTGCATACGCACCGGCCTGAGTCAGGATGGACTTGATCTTGCTGAAGTCGGGGGAACCGGCGGCCTCGATGCTCGCGTCGGCTTTTTGAATGTAGTGTGTGAACAACATCGGAAAGACGTCTCGCCGGGCATACACCTCTTTTGTTTCTTCAGGCGGTTTCACGTCGGGCAGGACGGCCAGCTTTTCGCGCCCCAGTGGAGAAAATCGGCCTTTCCAGACTTCAACGGCATCGTTGCGTTCAACCACATAGTACTTTCTCATGTTCTGCAGGCTGGCGACAAAAATCAGAAAAACGATCAGGGCCAGCGCAGCACCGGCGTAAACGAGCATTTTCTTCATGGGATCTGGTTCCTCCTCTGGCGGCAGTGAGCTGTCGCCGACTTCATGGGTTTTAGGCAGCACCGGAGTCCACGTGGTTTTCGGGGTCGCCGGGGGAACGGTGTCATCGGTTGCGGCCTTGGCCGACTCGTTTTCCGTGATTTTTGCGCTGACGGCCTCGGCGACTTCATGGGGACTTGGATCTTTTTCGGCTTTACGGTCCTGGCTTTCCACTCCAGGGCCTTTCTCGCTTGTCTTCGGC
>JARFQH010000374.1 GCA_029287875.1 Desulfobacteraceae bacterium
CAGCAGGAAAACACCGTTCGGCTGCTTGTCGAGGAAGGCGCCGCGCTGATTCGCTCCTTCGAGGCCGGTGCCCGTACCGGCATGATGGGGCGGATGATGGGCGGTTTCAAGCTCCAGCACCTGCTCACCGAGACCGCCCAGCAACCCGACATCGTCTATTTAATGGTGACCGACGGCGACGGCGCGATCGTTGCCCACAGCGACCTCGATCAGGTCGGCAAGGTCTACGACCGTAACCTGGATTTCGATCAAATTGCCCTGGACCCGGACGTGCAGTGGCGGCGCGTCCGGGTGGAAGACGGCCGGGAGGTTTTCGAGGTGTACCGGCGTTTCGATCCGATCGCACCGAACTGGCACCGCTCGGCATCACACATGGGACCGCGCGGTCACATGATGCCAAACGCCCCGCCGCAACAAATGGAAGCGCCGCCGCGAGAGTTTATTTTCGTGGGGCTCGACAGCGCATCGATTCTCAGCGCCCAGAGGGCCGACACCTGGCACACGATCGTGATGGCCGCCATTCTGCTTTTTGTCTGTCTTTCCGGCATTTTGCTTCTCTTTATGGCCCAGGGATATCGGACCACGCGCGCATCGCTTGTCAGAATCAAGGCCTTTTCGGACAACGTCGTCGAAAACATGCCGATCGGACTCATTGCCCTCGACGATCAGCGGCGGATCGCTTCTTACAACCAGGCGGCGCAGTCTATTCTCGGTTTCGAAACGGACGCGGCCGTCGGGCTCCGTGCCGCTCAAATCCTGCCGGAGCAGATCACTGAAGAGATCGATGGGCTAACCGCGGCCGGAGACGTAGTAGAAAAAGAAATCGACTGCCGGCTCGCCGACGGTCGACTGATCCCCCTGGCCCTCAGCGCCAGTGTGCTCCAGGATGGCGATCACCGGTTCCTCGGGTTCGTGCTGCTGCTCAAAGATCTACGGGAGGTTTACGCCCTTCGCAGAGAAATCCATCGCAACCAGCGTCTCGCCTCGGTTGGGCGTCTGGCGGCCGGGGTGGCCCACGAGGTGCGCAATCCACTGAGTTCCATCAAGGGGTTTGCCACCTATTTCAAGGAGCGTTACCGGGAAAAGCCCGAAGACCAGCAAGTCGCCGGCATCATGATTCAGGAAGTCGATCGGTTGAACCGGGTGATCGGCCAACTGCTCGATTTTGCCAGGCCGATCAAGGTCGTTGCCAAAGCGGTAGCGGTGCCGCAACTGGTGGACGACTCCTTGAAACTGGTGGAAGCGCAGGCGAAGGAAAAGGCCATAGGAATTGAAACAACCATCGCACCGCAACTCCGGACGGTCTTTCTCGACCCGGACCGTGTCAAACAGGTCCTGCTGAATCTTTATCTCAACGCACTCGATGCGATGGAAACCGGCGGCCGCCTTTCGGTCGTTGCCGCTGCGGAGGACCACGATCGGTGGATCGTTTTCAGGGTGTCCGATACCGGTCACGGCATTCCCAAGGAAAATCAATTGCAGATATTCGATCCGTACTACACGACCAAGGCGACCGGCACCGGGCTGGGATTGGCGATTGCCCACAACATCGTCGATGCCCACGGCGGGCGCATCGTGGTCGACAGTGAGGCCGGCGAAGGAACGACTGTGACCGTCCGCATTACAGTCGCCCGGAAGGAGTCTAATGATGAACGCGCCTAAAGCTATCCTGGTGGTCGACGACGACCCGGCCCACCGCACCATGCTGCGGACTTTGCTCGGTGAGTGGGGCTACACTGTTTTCGAGGCCGACGACGGCCTGACCGCCATTGCACAAGTCAGGGAACGCTTTTTCGATTTGATTCTCATGGACGTGCGTATGCTGAAGATGTCCGGTATCGAGGCCCTCGAGAAAATAAAAGCCTACAACCCGGCTATTCCGATCATCATCATGACCGCCTTTTCATCGGTCGAAGCCGCTGTCGATGCGTTGAAAAAGGGCGCCTATGATTACCTGACTAAACCGCTCGATTTCGACAAGTTGAAGCTGATTATCGGCCGCGCCATGGAGCACAGCCAGCTCAAGGCGGAAAACCAGATGCTCAAGCAAACCCTCGGACGGCACTTCGACCGGCGCAACATCATCGCGCAGAGCCCGGCCATGATCCGGCTGTTGGAAACCGTGGCCCAGGTTGCACCCTCGGAGGCCACTGTTCTGATTATCGGTGAGTCGGGAACCGGCAAGGAGCTGATTGCCGGTGCGCTGCACTACAACAGCCATCGCAAGGACGGACCCTTCGTGAAGATCAACTGCGCGGCGCTGACCGAGACCCTGCTCGAATCGGAACTTTTCGGGCACGAGAAAGGGGCCTTTACCGGCGCGGAGCGCCGCAAAGAGGGATGTTTCGTGCAGGCCGGCGGCGGCAGCCTTCTTCTGGACGAGGTGAGCGAGATGACGGTCACCATGCAGGTCAAGCTGCTCAGAGTGCTTCAGGAACGGGAAGTGATCCGGGTCGGCGGTGAAACGCCCTTAGCGGTGGACGTGCGGGTGATCGGCGCCACCAATAAGAATCTCGCAGAACTCGTCCGGCAGGGGGATTTTCGGGAAGATCTTTACTATCGGTTGAACGTGGTCGGGCTCAGCCTGCCGCCGCTGCGCGACAGAAGAGAGGATATCCCCCTGCTGGCCCAGCATTTCAGCGATATGTTTGCCGAAAGAAACAGTAAAACGGTCAAGGGTTTCACACCCCGGGCAATGGACGCTATTCTCAAGCATGAATGGCCTGGCAATGTCCGCGAGCTGATGAACGCGATCGAACGGGGGGTCGTGTTGACCCGCAGCGACTATCTCGACCTGATGGACTTGAGGATTGCGCCGGAGCCGGCCGGGAGCCAAACGGCCCGCGGCGAAACGGCGGATGCCGGTCCGGCTCCTTTGGAAGAGGTGGAGCGCGTCGCCATCCTCAGGGCCCTTGAAATGGCCGGCGGCAACAAGAGCGAAGCGGCCCGGCAATTGGGGATCACCCGTAAAACCCTGCACAAGAAGCTGAAAAAGTATGCAGCCGTCTCCCGGGAAAAAGGAACGTCTTAGCCAAGGGTCGCTGCGCTTTACTCCGGGCAATGAGGTCTTAGTATAATAGGAAACTGAAATTAACGGTGGCGGCCCTGGAATCCGTCAGCGTTTTAAAGGAAGATGGATGAACGAATCGACGTCGGCAATTGTCAAGTGCCCGAGCTGCGGTGCAAACAATAGAATCCCCAGTGAAAAAATCGGTTCTATCGCCCGGTGCGGTAAGTGCCACGTACCGATCGATACGGCTGCGGCCCCAGAGGGGGCGGCCGGCAGTTACACGATTCGCTGTCCGCAGTGCAAGACCCGTAATCGGGTTCCGGGACACAAGATCGACAGTGGGGCCAAATGTGGTAAGTGCAAAGAAGCGCTTCCCACCAGGGAACTCTTTATTCCCCAGCCGGTGATGGTTACGGACGCCAATTTCGAGAAGATGGTGCTGGCCGCTCCTTTGCCCGTTCTGCTTTTCTGCTGGGCCCCATGGTGTCCGACCTGTGGCGCCGTCGCCCCTATTATCGAGGATTTCGCCAGAGAGACCAAAGGCAAAATCAGGGTCGGCAAGCTCAACGTCGACGGCAATCCGCAAATTGCGTCCCGGTTCAATATCCTCAGTGTTCCCACCCTTTTTATTTTCGACAATTACGAGATGAAAGAGAGCCTGCCGGGTGGTTTGCAGAAACACCAATTGATGATGAAAATGGCCCATTACCTGTGACGGTTCAACCATGAACGAGCGGCACCGACGGCTGGTTGGAAAGATTGAGCAACTTCTGCGTGCGGGTATCGAGGTCGGGCCGGATCTGCTTGGATATATCGATGCGACCTTTTCAAACCCATCCGTGAAAGATTTGGAAGGGATCGTTGCCGATGAATCCGATCCCGAACGGGAAGGGTTGTTGGAGCTCATCTTTTTCCCCGATGAACCGATGCAGCAGAAGCTAGAAGAGCTGCTGCCCGAAGCAGGCGGCCTGGGACAGAATGATGTCGATGCCGACGCTGCTGAGCTCTACACTCGCCGCATTCATTCCGCGCTCGTTTTTTCCGACCGGCGGGATCGCCTGGCGGTCGATTTTCCGCCGGGATTGGTCACAACGTTTCTGCAGCGCCTGAATCTCACCCGCCGGATCGAGCCGCGCCTGGCAATAGCGATTTCCACTCTCGTTGCGCCGGTCGACCGCATTGCGGTCAGGGTCAAACTGCGCAATACCCGCAAACAGATGGGCGACGGCAAAGTCCGTTTTTTGTGTGACTTCCTTGCCAAGTTGGGTAGAGACGACCAATTATTGGCGTGTCTGGATTTTATGTTGAACTTTCTCGAGGACATCGAAGATGATGCCGACGTTTACGCGGCCTTGATGAACCGGCGGCGGATCGGTTGGCAGCTGCTGCAGAAATCGGCCCAGTTTGAGGAAAAACTCAAGAAAGACAACATCGAAACCCTGATGCTGCGCGGCGAGCGGGCGCCGCACGTCTCCAAAGAGGAGCTCTTAAAGACCATCGCTTTAATCGAGCGTATCAGCCTGGCGGTTTTCGGCCGGCTCGACCGGCTGGACCTCGGTGCCCGGGAAAGTGCTGATTTCGATTTCGGGTCAGAGGCGGACCTGAGCGAGATCATCCGGCGCATGCTGTAGCTTGTTTACAAAAAGGCAAATATCGCGTAAGAGAACCGGCTTTGCCAACGATATTGAATCGACCGCTGCCACTGTCACCGTGAGGGAATGTCCAACCACGAATGGACATTGGGAGAATGACATGAAATTTCTGACACGCTGTTTTGTTTTGGGCTTTTTATTGCTTTTCGTCAGGGTACCGGAAGCCGCGCCGGCAGGAGAGGGCGGACTCGATGAAATCGTCAAGCAAGTTGAAAAGCGCTACGATGTGCCCGGCTTTACGTCTGATTTCCACCAGATATCGACCATCAAAGCCATGGACATCGCCGACGAGGCGACTGGTAAAATGTCCGTTCGGAAACCCGAAATGATGCGCTGGGAATATGAAAAGCCGGAACACCAGATTATCATCACCAACGCCGAACGGCTTTGGATTTACCGACCGCAGGACAATCAGGTGATTGTCGGCAAGGCGCCGGCTTTTTTCGCGGGCGGTAAAGGGGCCGGTTTCCTGGCGGACATCAAGGTCCTGCGCCGCAAGTTCGACATCTCCGTCGCTCCGTCGGACGCCGACCAGTTTCATGTTCTCAAGCTCGTTCCAATCGAAAAAACGATCGATGTGGAGCGCATTTTGTTGTACGTGTCCAAGGCGACCTACACGGTGCAGCGGGTCGTTACTTACAACACTTACGGCGACGAGACACTCATCGACCTGGTGAATTCACGTTTCGATCAGGTCCCGGACCCGTCCCTTTTCACTTTCACTATTCCAGAAGGCACCGACGTGGTAACGATGGACGAATAATCGGGAGAGAGAGATCGTGAAGACAAATGACCTGAAAGCGAATATCCGGCATCTTCTCAAAGAACGGAACGCGATTTTTCTGGCGCACAACTACCAGCCGCCGGAAATTCAAGACCTGGCCGATTTGTGCGGCGACTCCCTGGAACTGAGCATTCAGGCCGCCCGCACCGAGGCGGACGTTATCCTGTTTTGCGGGGTCCACTTCATGGCCGAAACCGCCGCCATTCTCTCGCCCGAAAAAACCGTCCTCCTGCCACGCCCGGACGCCGGATGTCCGATGGCCGAGATGATCGATCCGGTTTCGCTCCGGGCCCGCATCGATGAACTGCCGCCGATGCCGGTGGTCACCTATGTGAACTCTTCGGCCGCCGTCAAGGCGCTTTCGACGATCTGCTGTACGTCCGCCAATGCCGTGGCGGTGGTCGAGAGCCTCGATGCGGAAGCGGTGCTGATGACCCCCGACCGCAACCTCGCCCGTTACACCGCCGCACGCACGAAAAAGAAAGTCCACGTCTGGGAAGGCTGCTGCCCGATTCACGACCGTCTGAGTCCCGAAGACGTTCGACGGGCCAGAGAGGCTCACCCGGGGGCTGTTTTCATGGCGCACCCCGAATGCCGTCCGGAAGTCCTGGCGCTGGCCGACGTGATCACCAGCACGTCCGGGATGCTGCGCACCGCGGCCGAATCCGACAGCAGCCGATTCATCGTGGGGACCGAGGTCGGTCTGCTCTACCCCTTAAAAAAAGCCAACCCCGCCAAAGAATTCTTTGCGGCCTCGGAGCGGATGCTGTGTGAAGATATGAAAAAAATCAGCCTGCAAGATGTCCTGAAGAGTCTCGAGCAGTTGCACGGGCGGGTGACGGTGCCGGAAGACATCCGGCGACCGGCTTTCGCAGCCGTGCAACGGATGATCGACCTGGCCCTGTAGGATCCTGGTTTTATAAAAAATGTGACAACATTTTTTATTCGAAGTATTCCTCCGGAATATCGGCGTTGGTGTACACCTTCTGGACATCATCGCAGTCCTCCAGCATTTCCATCAGCCGCACCATCTGTTCCGCCTCCTTTTCGGCCAGACTGGTGGTCGACTGCGGCAGCATGGTGACTTCCGCGGCAACAGCGGGAATCCCGGCCTTTTCAATGGCGGCCTTGACCTCCTCGAAATCCTCCGGGGCGGAAATGACCTCGTAGTTGTCGTCATCCTCGCGGACATCTTCGGCGCCGGCTTCCAGGGCCGCTTCCATCAGGGTGTCCTCGCTCACCGCCGCGCGCTCCACAACTATGTACCCCTTCTTGCTGAACATCCAGGCCACACAGCCGCTTTCTCCCAAACTGCCGCCGTTCTTGGCGAAGATGTGCCGGATGTCCGACACGGCCCGATTTTTGTGGTCGGTCAACGAATCGACCAGCACCGCCGCACCCCCGGGGCCGTAGCCTTCGTAAATGCTCTCGTCGTAGCTGACGCCCTCCAAGTCCCCGGTGCCTTTTTTGATGGCCCGCTCGATGTTGTCCTTGGGCATGTTTTCGGTTTTGGCTGCCTGAATGGCGGTCCGCAAGCGAGGATTGGTGTTCGGATCACCGCCGCCCCCCATACGGGCTGCAACCGTAATCTCCTTGATGATCTTGGTGAAGATTTTACCTCTTTTTATATCGCTGGCGGCCTTTTTGTGCTTAATGGTAGACCATTTGCTATGACCTGACATCGTCGCCTCCTACACCTTCCCTATTGCAATGATAAAGATTTCCTTGCTCGCCTTGCGGCTGCTCTTCGGTTTGAAGATTTTCACTTTATCGAAGTAGATGCGGACCTCATCCCGATAGGATTGAAAGTCCTCGCCCTGAAGAATTTTACTGACAAAACTGCCACCCGGCAGCAACACCCGGACGGCTATGTTGAGTGCTGCGCTGCAGAGAGCATGGGATCGCGCGGCGTCGGTGCTCTTCTGGCCGGTGGTAGAGGGTGCCATATCGCTCAGGACGACGTGATACCCGTCACCGATGGCTGTCAGCAGGGCCTCGTCCGGCGACAGGGCATCACCGGTGTAGACGACAGCGTTGTTCGGCACATGGACGGTGACCGGCTGCAGGTCGACCCCCACGACCTTGCCGCCGGGCCCGGTCAACTGAGACGAGTAAAGCAGCCACGAGCCGGGTGCACAACCGCAATCGAGGACGTGGTGGCCCTTTTTGATGATGTGAAACTTGCGCTGAATTTCCTGCAGCTTGAAAACGGATCGGGCCGGGTACTTTTCTCTCCGTGCCCGCTCGGTGTAGTGGTCATCCCACCGGTTGCGTCTGGCTTTTGACGGTTTCATATAAACCCCAAGGCAGGCCTTCGGCCGCAACCAAATCAGTGTTCAGGTTACAGGTTTCGGGTTTCAGGATTTGGGGTTTGCTGACACCTGAAACCTATAAGCCTGTTCCCGATGAATCAGGTGGTTTCACTTTAACAACCCATCTTCGCATTTTGCGGAGAAGTTACGATCTAAGACGCTAACGTTTCAAATGTCGTCCTCTATAGTATCATTAGCCGTTTCCCGTCAAGATCCATGCGTGCTGAGCGGCGGTGGCGAGCGCTGACTCATGCAGCAATATGTTTTATGAAGATTTGTTGGCCTTTCTTGTTAGAAAAGGTTTTCGATACCCTCAGATATGGTGCGGATACCGGTAATGGTCATGCTCCCGGCGCCGCTCAGCCGCTTGCGGTTGCTTTGCGGGACCAGGCACCTTGTAAATCCCATTTTCTGAGCCTCCTGGATGCGTGTTTCCACCTGACCGATACCCCGTACTTCGCCGGTCAGGCCGACTTCGCCGAGCACCAATGTGCCCTCCGGGATCGATTTGTCCAGGAAGCTCGATGCCACTGCGGCCACGATGCCCATGTCGGCCGCCGGTTCGTCTATTTTTACGCCGCCGGCGACGTTCATGAAAATGTCATGCCCCAGCAGCTGCATGCCGAGTTTCTTCTCCATGACGGCCACCAACAGGGCGACCCGGTTCTGATCGAGTCCGAGGATCGTTCGTCGCGCGGTGCCGAAGCTGCTGCTGCTGGCCAGAGCCTGGAGTTCGACCAGAATCGGACGTGTTCCCTCCATGCTGGCCGTGACGACAGAACCGGGGGCGTTGACCGGGCGCTCGGACAGAAAAATCGCCGAGGGATTTCCGACCTCTTCCAGGCCCTTGCCCTTCATTTCGAACACGCCGATCTCGTTGGTGGAGCCAAAACGGTTCTTGACGGCCCGCAGGATCCGGAAGACGTGGTTGCGGTCGCCTTCGAAGTAGAGAACCGTGTCGACCATGTGCTCGAGAAGTTTGGGTCCGGCAATGGCGCCTTCCTTGGTCACATGACCGACCAGGAAAACCGGAATACCGCTGCGCTTGGCCATGAACATCAGCCGGACGGTCGATTCCCTGACCTGGGAGACGCTGCCGGGTGCGGACGTCAACTCGCTATTGTACATGGTCTGGATCGAATCGATCACCACAACCGCCGGATGGACCGATTTCACCATGTTCAAAATGGTCTCGAGTTCCACCTCGGCCGCCACCAACAGTTCCGGCGAAACCGTTTCCAGGCGTTTGCTCCGAATGCGCATCTGCCGAATCGACTCTTCGCCGGAAACGTAAAGCACTTTGTGGCCGCTGCCGGCCAGGCCGTGGAGGGCCTGGAGCATAAGAGTGGACTTGCCGATGCCCGGGTCGCCGCCGATCAGAACCAGCGTACCGGGCACGATTCCCCCGCCCAGGACCCGGTCGAATTCCGCAATCCCGGTCAGTAGCCGGTCTTCGGATTCCAGCTCGATGGCGTCGATCGGCACCGGCTCCGACTGCGCAGCGGTCAGGCCGGCAGCGCCGCCGTGCCCGGTCTGCGGTTGGCGGCTTTCCTCGACGAACGCATCCCAACCGCCGCAATCCGGACACTTGCCCATCCACTTGGGAGCCTGATAGCCGCACGCTTGACACACAAAAACTGTTCTGAGGGGCTTTTTCACGGTTCAAAAATCTTTCGAATTGTGGTAAATAGATGTTTATAAATATTTATCATTTCGACAATACCGGCGCAAGTCGGGAATCAAAAGCACGATTGGTTGGGTGGAGAGCGATGACACAATTTACTGCGTGGCAGGGCAGGGTGATTTTTGGGTTTCTGTGCTTCCTCGGTTTGGCACTGTTGACCGCATCGGCGGCGGCAGAGAAAAATGGTGCCTATTACCAATCCCTCCAGAAGCGGCTCATCGCAGACGGTTTCGATGCGGCGGTCATTCGGGAATTGTATGCCCGGCCTGAGGTCAAGTTCGAAGCCAAGGGTATTTCAGTCTATTTTGTCCATCGCGAGTCGAAGGTCCATTACGAGCGATACACGGATCAACTGCATATCGAAAAGGCGCGCGTCTACCTTCAACAGCACCAGGCCACATTTGCGGAGGCCGAAAATCTTTACGGCGTCGACCCGGAGGTGATCACGGCCATAATCCTGGTCGAAACTCAGCTCGGCACCTTGCTGGGCAGCCGGTCGGTATTGAATACGCTCTCCACGATGGCCGCACTTTCAGACCCGAAGGTCAGGAATCTGCTGTGGCGGAAAATCAAGGATACGCCTGATCTGACGCGTGCCGTCTTCGACAAGAAGGCCGCCCGGAAATCCAAATGGGCTTATCGCGAGCTAATGGCGTTTTTACGCCATGCCCGAGCACAGGGATTCGATCCGGCCGAAATAAAGGGATCCTTTGCCGGGGCCATGGGAATCGCCCAGTTCATGCCCAGCAACATCGATACGCTGGGCAAGGACGGCAATAACGACGGCAAGATCAACCTTTTCGACGATGCGGATGCGATTGCGAGCATCGCCTTTTATCTGAAAGAGCACGGCTGGCAGCCGGGCATCGAGCGGAAAAAGGCCGCAAAGGTCATCTACCATTACAATCACAGCGACGAATATGTTGATGCCATTTTGAGTGTCACCGAGCGCTTGAAGGGCTGATGATGGATCTGAAATCAATTGCGGTTTTCCTGGCGCTGTGCATCCCTTTCTTTCTGCTCACCATCTGGGCCGTGGTCGACGTTGCCCAGCGTGAGTTCGAAAACAACCGCACGAAGGTCCTCTGGTGGTTGATTGCCTCGATTCCGTTCATCGGTTTCGTGCCTTATTT
>JARFQH010000405.1 GCA_029287875.1 Desulfobacteraceae bacterium
TTGAAGCTCGGCAAGTCCGTCTTGAATTCCCCCGAGCTCTTTCGGGTCATCAAAACTGCCTATCGCCGGCAGGCATTGAAACACCATCCGGACCGCGGCGGGGATGCCGCCGCCTTCAGAAAAATCCATCAGGCCTACGAGGAGCTCCTCAACTGGGCCGAAAACCCCTCCTTCGTAAGACGCCGCGGCTTTCCCGACAAGTGGTTTTACGACAGCACGACCAACCGTTGGGTTCAGCCGACGCCGCACCGCACTTGAAACGCCCGAACGACACGAAGCACTAATTTTTTATAACCTAGGTTGAGCGGTTTCCCGGCGGGATTAAACGTTCTGAGTTGCAAAGCCCTCAAACAGCTCATGTCTAAATAATTCTGGCTTTATGGTGTTTATAAAGCCGTTTCATCCAATGCAGGCCTTCGGCCGCAACCAAATCAGTGTTCAGGTTTCGGGTTTCGGGTTTCAGGATTTGGGGTTTGCTGACACCTGACACCTATAACCCTATTCCCGATGATTCAAGTGGTTTCACTTTAACGACCCATCTTCGCATCTTGCGGAGAAGTTACGATCTAAGACTCTAATATAGTATGCCGGGCATTCCGGATCTTGATCAATAGGGTATGCCGTATCCACCGGTTCTAACCTTTGAAACCGGAACTCAGAACCCGGAACCCTGAACCTTTGAACCCTGAACCGCTAAGTTTAGGTCTAAAATAATGCACCGGCAGCCGGACGGGATGTATTAGCGGGCAAGTGGTAGATTAATTTTAAGCGAGCTCTTAGCCCGCGGGCGGCTATTCCAACGGCTCGTTTTTGATCAGGGTCTCGATGATTTGCGGAAGGTACTCCTCGGCCTTGCTGACATGAAAGCGGCAGGCGCCGGCCCCCGGATGCCCCCCGCCCTCGAAACGCGAGAGCAGCATCCCGACGTTCACCTTGCAAGTGCGGTTGAATATGCTGTGCCCCACGTTAATCGCAATTTTATCGACATTCTTGGCGTCGTAGCGGATGCGAACGTGTGCGAAAGCCTCGGGAAAAAGAGAATACACCAGAAACCGGTTGCCGGCCGGCGCTTTGCTGAGGGACCTGAAATCGGTGATGGCCACCTGCCCCCGCACGCGGGTGTGCTCCTCTAACCGCTTGCGGTAGATCCTGTTCTCCGCGATGATTCTGTCGCAGCGCAGCCGCACCTCGGAATCCGACATAACGGAACGAATATCCGAACTCCGTAATAACGCCACCAGACGATTCCAATAGGGTTCATCCGGCTCATCCTGGTTCAATATGGTCATCGAGAGCAATATGAAGTCGTATTTTTCCGGCTGAAGCACTTCGTCCAGGGACAAATCGGCCGAGTCGATTTTATCGGCCGCAGCAACCAGTTCGCCACGATTTTCAGGAAATCGATTCGGATAGAAGTCATAGATGATGCCGGCGGCCGAGGGGGCCTCGCGAAATTCTCCTTTGAACGGTTTCTCGATGCGGTTGGTGAAGTGGTGGTCAAACCACATCGTACAGCGATCATCATAGGGTAAGTTGGCGATGATGTCGGCGGCATGAATTTCCACCAACCCTTTTTGCACGTCACCGGGTTCGACCCATTTGATGGGTTCGGTAATTGTCTCGACATCATGCAGCAATACCGCGCACACAACTCCGTCGAAATCGGGCCGGGTGACGATTCGCATGCAGGATTCTCCTCAAGTGGATGATCTAAGGCGCTTGAAACTATTCCAAAGTTGTGTATATATATTCATTTTAATGGATTGGCAAGCCTTTTGGAGGAGGAAGCACCTTATGGCACTCTATCTCGTGCAGCACGGCAAGAGCCTGCCCAAGGATATCGACCCCGAGCAGGGAATTTCGGATACGGGCCGGGCTGAAGTCGAGCGCATCGCCGCGGTTGCCGCCAATTATGCCGTCCAGATAGCAGGAATCGCTCACAGCGGCAAGAAAAGAGCCTTGCAGACGGCCGCTATTTTTGCCGCCGCCTTCGACCTGGAAGACAAAGTGGTGGAACGCAGCGGGTTGAAACCGCTCGATGATGTCGTCCGGTTGTCCGCCGAACTTCGGTCGCAAGACGGCTTGATGCTGGTAGGGCACCTGCCGTTTATGGAGAAACTGACCTCTTATCTGGTTACCGGCAATGCGGATAAAACCGTCTTCAAATTTCAAAACGGGGGCATTGTCTGCCTGGAAGAAGATGTTGAAAAGAATTCCTGGTTCATCAAGTGGACCCTGATGCCCCACATAGAATAGTGTCGTGTCATTTTTTTTATGTCTTATGTATTTGTTAGCTTCTGGAACTGTAAAACTCCGGGAGTCTCCCCAGCAACACCGGGGCTTGCCGATGATTATTAAAGGAGTCATTTCGCATGGAATTTGAATGCATCATCTATGAAAAAAAAGATACCGTCGCCACCGTCAAACTCCACCGGCCCAAAGTCCTCAACGCCATGAACATCCAGATGTGGCGCGACCTTCAGAGTGCGTTGGACGATGTCAAGAACGACCCGCAGATAAAAGTGCTGATCATCACCGGAGAAGGCCGGGCATTTTCCACCGGAGCAGACCTGAAGGAATCCAAAACCCGCAGCCTGGAAGCGTACCGCGACTATCTCGTGGAGCTTCAGGAAACCTCACGGCGGATCATCCGGTTCGAAAAGCCGACCATCGCGGCCATCAACGGCTACGCCCTGGGCAGCGGCTATGAACTGGCGCTGGCCTGTGATATTCGCATCGCAGCCGACGAAGCACAAATCGGCTCGCCGGAAGCCAAGGTGACCTCATCTGTGACCGGCGGCGCCATGCGCCTGGTGCAGGACCTCATCGGGCCGGGCAAGGCCCGCGAACTGCTTTTCACCGGTGACACCATCGACGGGCGGGAGGCAGCCCGCATCGGGCTGGTCAACACGTCCGTGCCGTTGGAAGAACTGATGCGAGCCGCGCAAGAAATGGCGCAAAAAATAGCCGCCAATTCGGCCTTCTCCCTTAAGATGATCAAAAAGGGGCTGCTCATGGCACGCGGCGAGGTCAGCATGGAAGCGCTCATGGATTTTGAAACCGAGGCCTGCCTGGCGTGCGTGTCGACCAAGGAACGGCAGACATCCCTGAAAGACTTCGAGGATCGAAAAAAATAGGGGACCCGGTTGCCGCAAGCCGTTGTCATACTCGTCGAAAACCATGCCTTTGAAAATATTTAGAAAAGGGAAAGACTCATGCCGCTTGACAGAATTCTGAACGCACAGTCGGTTGCCGTTGTCGGTGCCTCAAAAGTCGAAACCAAGCGTGGTTTTCAGACCATCCGCACCCTTATCGAAGAGAAGTACGCCGGAAAGATCTACCCGGTCAACCCCAAAGAGAAAAGCATTCTCGGCTTGAAGTGCTACGGCAGCGTCGCCGAGATCGACGGCCCGGTCGACCTGGCCTTGGTGGCCACACCGGCCGCCACCGTGCCGGCGGTTCTGGAAGAGTGCGGTAAAAAAGGCGTCGCCGGTGCCGTCATCCTTGCCGGAGGATTCGGTGAAACCGGAAAGAACGGCCGTGAACTGGAAGCCAGGGTTCTCGACACGGCCCGCAAACACGGCGTCCGCCTGATCGGCCCCAACACCTCCGGCATGATCAACCTCAAGGACAACTTGAATCTGGTGGGACTGCGGCATGCCCCTAAAGGGGACATCGCCCTGCTCAGCCAGAGCGGCAACATGGCCCTGACCCTGATCACCGAGGCATCGGTCAAGAGCATGAAAGGGTTCAGCTATTATGTCGGTGTGGGCAACGAGGCCGATATCAAATTTCACGAGTACCTTGAATTCTTCCGTCAGGACCCGCAGACACGGGCCATCCTGATGTATGTCGAGGGACTGCGCGAAGGGCGCGCGTTTTTGAACCAGGCGCACAAAACCACCCTCGAAAAGCCGATCATACTTTTAAAAAGCGGCCGCTCCGCCACCGGCAAAAAATCGGCCGGTTCTCACACCGGGGCTCTGGCGGGTATTTCCGAGGTCGCGCGCGGTGCATTCAATCGAGCCGGCATTATCGTCATCGAAAACTCCGACGAGCTGTTTCCGGTGGCCGAAACACTGTCGAGTCTACCACCGATCCGCAGTAACAGTATCGCGATTCTGGCGGACGGCGGCGGCCACGCCACCATCGCGGCCGACATCCTGACCGATCTGGGCCTTGAAATTCCGGAACTGTCTGAGACCACCCAAAGCAAGCTTCGCCATGTGCTGCCTCCGGCCGCATCGGTGGTCAATCCGGTCGATGTGGCCGGTGGCACGGACAGCGACCCAACCCTTTTTGCAGAGTGCGCCCGAATCATCCTCAATGATCAGCAGGTCGGGGGGCTGCTGATCGTGGGGCTCTTCGGCGGTTATGGCATCCGGTTTGCCGAAAGCCTGCGGTTCATGGAAGAGGACGCCGCGCACCGGATGGGCAAACTGGTGCGCAAACGCCACAAACCGATCGTCCTGCACAGCCTCTACACCTCCGCCAAACCGCATTCCCTCGAGTTGCTCCGCTACTACGGCATTCCGGTCTACGATTCTCTGGATATCGCCTGCAAGTGCACCGGCATGCTGGCTCATTACGGCAGTTTCCTCAAAAGCTATCACAGCAAGGCCCACTTCGACATGAACTGGAAGGCAAAAGCCAAACCGGCCGCCAATAGGATTATCGAGACGGCACGCGCCGAAGGCCGGCGTTTTTTGCTGGAGCCTGAGGCCAAGAAATTACTGGAACTGCACGGCGCACCGGTATCTCAGGACCAAGTGGCGCAGAACGCCGACGATGCCGTTCGGATTGCAGAAAGCATTGACGGTGCGGTTGTGCTGAAAGTCGTCTCGCCTCAAATTCTTCACAAAAGCGATGCCGGCGGGGTGCGTATCGGGCTGCACGGTCAAGAGCACGTGCGCCGGGCATTTGATGAAATTCTGATAAATGCGCGCCGGTTCGACCCCGAGGCCGACATTCGCGGGGTGCTGGTGTCGCCCATGGCCCCCAGTGGGGTTGAGGTGATTATCGGCACCAAATACGACGATCAGTTCGGTCCCGTGATCATGTACGGCCTGGGCGGCATCATGGTCGAAATTCTGAAAGACGTGTCTTTCCGGGTCCTTCCCTTGTCGCCGCCCTCCGCTCGTAAAATGATCGAAGAAACCAAGTCGTTTCCGATCCTCGATGGGGTACGGAGCACGCCGCCCAGCGACAAGAAGGCGATTCAGAAACTGCTGCTGCTGTGTTCGGAGGTGGTCGAGTCTTACCCGGAAATCGCCGAAATGGACCTGAATCCGGTCATTGTACACAATACGGGACTGAGCGTCGTGGACGCACGAATTATATTGAAAGAATGACCAGTGAAGATCCTCTGGGGGGTTGAACACTATTAACTGTCAGCGAGGTTGAGATGGTGAAAAAGGGCTTGAACAAAGAATATTTTATCGGGTTCACTTCGGCATTGATATTCTGCTTCACACTTTCGTGTTCGAGCAGTTATAATAGACTGGCCAGAAACTATCATGAGCAGGGTCAGATATTTTACGAGAGGATGGAGTATACCAGCTCCATCGAAAATTACACGAAGGCGTTGGAAGTCAACCCGAAGGACCCGGAAAACTACAAAATCTACTTCGATAGGGGCAAGGCCTACTTCAAAGACAGGCAATACGAAAACGCGATATACGATTACACCCGTGCCCTGGAATTGACCCCGCAAGGTGACAGGAAGTCCAAGTTTCTGATCTTGGAATCAAGAGGATATGTGTATCTGTTGAGCCAGCAGTACGACGCCTCGATAAGTGATTATTCCGATGCCTTACGGTTGATGCCGACGCATGAATATGTTAAATTTATCTACACGAATCGCGCCTGGGATTATTTCAACAAGAAGGAATATGACCTGGCCATAAATGATTTCACCAAATCAATCTCTCTCGATCCCAAGCTTGCATCTTCTTTTTATGGAAGAGGCCAATGCTGGTATTTGAAGGGTGATCTGCAGCGCGCGATGCAGGACGCCAAAGAGGCCCTGCGGTTAACCCCGGGCTCCAGCAAATACGATGACTTCGTGTACGAGATCAGAAATTCAATGAAACCGTTGAATTGAAAGGCTGTGATGAACTTAAAAAATAACAGACATCTTCTCTCCCTGTTCCTATTCTTTTTTGCGGTATGGCAGACGTTGTCCGTTGCCGGCTGCGGAAGCCTTAGAAATGTCCCTTCCGCAAGCACGGCCGAGAGCGGCAGGGTGACGCTGGTATGGAATGCGGACCCGGAAGCGACCGGCTACGCCGTCTATATGTCGACGTCACCGGGTGTCACACCGCTCAACGGATACCGGTTTCCCAATAAAGAGAATTCGATAACCATCACGGCGCTCACACCCGGCATGACCTACTACTTCATCGTGACGGCGATCGGCCAATCGGGTGAGGTCGGAAGATCGAAGGAAATGTCGTATACTGCTGCGCGGGACGAAGTCGGATTGATCGATTTTAAGAGCATCCGGACCGACGCAGCCCCGGAACCGGCAGCCGCGCAACCGACTCAGCCAGAAAAGGATATTCCGATCGCGGTCACTCCGAAGCCGGCAGCCGCGCAAGCGAGCCGGCAGGAAGCGGAAAAACCGGTGACGTTGGCGTGGGAAAACGTGCCCGGTGCCACCTCGTACAATCTTTACTGGCGCAATCAGGCCGGTGTCACGAAGCAAAACGGCAAGAAGATATCAAACGTCAAGAATCCTTATAAGATAACGGGTTGGAAAACGGGCATGACCTATTATTTCGTGATTACGGCGGTCAATAAGGACGGAGAAAGTCAAGAATCCGCGGAGATGTCATACACGGTCCCGTGACGAAACCAAACGAAAAAAGGCCGTCTCAGCCATACCGAGACGGCCGTTTTGATTCCGACACACAAAAACAAGTTATTTGCTCTCCTTTACCTTCTCGGCCAGCTCGGGAATGAACTCGAGAATGTCCTCGACGATGCCGACGTCGGCCACCTGAAAAATCGGCGCCTTGGGGTTTTTGTTGACGGCTACGATGAAGGGCGCCCCCTTGATGCCCCCCAGGTGCTGGAAGGATCCGCTGATACCCAGGGCGAGGTAGACCTTGGGTTTGACCGTCTGGCCGGAGGTACCGACCTGGCGGGCTTTCTCCAGCCACTTGGCATCCACGATCGGCCGTGAGCAGGACACCACGGCCCCCATCGACTGGGCGAGATCCTCGGCCAGTTCAATGTTCTCCTGATCTTCGATCCCCCGGCCGACAGAGACCAGAACATCGGACTTGGTGATGTCGACATCGCCTTTTTCAGCCTCGACGACCTGGATGTAGCGGCGTTTCACAGTCAAATCGCCCGCGTCCGGAGACTTGTCCACCACCTTGCCGGCGGCAGTGGTATTGTCCACCGGTTGAAACGAGCCGGGCCGGCAGGTCAGGACGGCGCCTTTGGAAAGATCGCACAGGACGTGGGTGCTGACCATGCCGCTGTACTCCTGGCGAACCACCTTCAACCGGCTGCCGTCCACTCCCTCGAAGTCGACCGCGTCGGCGACGTAGGCGCTGTCGAGTTTGATTGAAAGCCCCGGACCGAGGTCCAGTCCGAAGGTATCGTACGGCAGCAGGACGATGGCGTCGGCCGGCAGGATATTGACCAGTGCTTTGCGGATAATCTCGGCATTGGGATAGGCCAGCGCCGGGTTGTCGATTTTCCAGACCTCCGGGTAGGAGGCGGTCAGTGAGTTGCACACGCCGTCGAGCTCGGCACCCGCCCCGGTGACAACGGCCGTTACCGGCACTCCTGCATCGATTTTGGCAGCGGCTGCCAGCAGTTCCATGGCCGTGTCATCGGCCACCCCATTTTTATGAACGATATAGGCAAAAACCTGTCCGGCCATTACTTCAGCCCTCCTTTGGCTTTTAGAAGTTCAATGAGCTTGTCGATCTTTTCCTCCATGCTGCCTTCCAGAATTTCGGCGCCGGCACCGAGCACAGGGACAAAATAATCGGCCCGGCTGACCCTGGCGCCCACGGCTTCGGCGCTCAGACCGAGATCGGCCGCGCCGTAAACCGGAATCTCTACCGAGGCCACCTTGCGGATGCCGCGAATACCGACATAGCGCGGCTCGTTAATGCCGGTCTGGATCGAGAGCACGCAGGGAAGTTCGATCTCGTTGATCTCATGGTTGCCCCCCTCGATTTCCCGGCCGACCTTTATTTTGCTGTCGTCCAGGATTTCGATCGAGTTGACGACCGACGCATACGGCCAGTCCAAAAGGGCCGCCAGCATACCTCCGACCTGACCGGCGCCGTCATCCGCCAGGGCACCGGTCAAGACCAGGTCGTACTTCCCTTTTTCCACCGCTGTCTTGAGGATCGCTGCAATGCCTCTGCCGTCGGCACCCGCGAAGGCCGCATCGGATAGCAGAATCCCGTTGTCGGCGCCCATGGCCATCTCCCGCCTGAGAACCTCTTCGGCATCTTCGTCACCGACGGTGGCCACCGTTACACTGCCACCCACTTTGTCGCGGATCCGTATCGCCTCTTCGACGGCATAATTGTCCCACTCATTGACCGAGTAGACGAGATCGTCGCGTTCGATGTCCGAGCCGTCCCGGTTCACCTCGATCTCGTTTTCGGCCGTGTCGGGAACCCTTTTCACGCAAACCAGAATCTCCATGTTCAACCCTCCCCTTTTTATCCGTTTAGTCCGTTAAGCCGGTTGCGTCCGTTTAGCCCGTTAGTCCCGCCGCGGCGGGATTGAAGGATATAATCGACTTTATTTAATTTCCGGGGTTCTGAGTTTCAAGTTTCGAGTTTCAATTTTCGAACTAAAGCTGCCGGCTGACCAGTTCACAAAGATCGATTGCCTCCATCTGACCTTCCATCCCGGCAACCTTGATGGCGTCCTCTATATTCACCAGACAGAAGGGACAGGCGGTGACAATGACATCGGCACCGGCCTCTTTGGCCATTTGGACCCGGATCACGCCCATGCGCTGCTCTTCCTTCTCCGGTTCGTAGAAGAGCATCAGGCCCCCGCCGCCGCAGCAAAAGGAGCGATCGCGGCTGCGCTGCATGTCGACGCGGCGCATGCCCGGAACGGCATCCAGGATGGCGCGCGGTTCCTCGTACAAACCGTTGTGGCGGCCGAGATAACATGGATCGTGGTAGGTGTAAATTTTATGGCCGTTTTCGAGCGGCTTGAACTTGAGTGCACCGGCGGCAACCTGTCTGGACAGCAACTGACTGATGTGCTCAACCGGCGGCATTTCCTGATAATCTTTTTTGAGAGCATTGAACGCATGCGGGTCGGAGGTCGCGATGCGGGCGACACCGCTGTTGAGGATCATTTCGGTGTTATGGGCCTTCAAATCCTGAAAGAGCATTTCCTCGCCGAATCGACGGGCCTCATGGCCGCTGTCCTTTTCGTCTTTTCCCAGGATGCCGAAGTCGACACCGGCCGCTGTCAGCAGCCTCGCCGTTGCGCGGGTGATTTCCTGCATGCGGTCATCGTAAGAGCTGATGCTGTCGACGAAATAGAGCGTGTCGGCGCTTTCTTTCTTGCCGAGTATTTTCACGGGACAGCTGTCTTTAAATCCTTCCGCCCCGATCCAATCGGCGCGCTTCTTCTCCAGTTTCGCCCAGGGGTTGCCGCGCTTTTCGAGCGCCTGGAGCGGCTTTTGCAACGACTGCGGCACGATGCCCTCGTCCACCATGGCCCGCCGGACATCGACGATTTTGTCGATGTATTCGATCGTCACCGGACACTCCTCTTCACAGGCACCACAGGTCGTACAAGACCAGATTTCGTCCTCCTCCAAAACAGCGCCGATCAACTGGGGATTCTCTACCGACTTCTGCCTCAAAAGCGGATATTTTCGGTAACCATGGTCGCGGCACTTTATCGAGATGAACCGTGGTGACAACGGTCGTCCGGCGGCGTTGGCCGGGCAGTTGTCCGAACAACGGCCACAGTCGACACACGAATAAAAATCGAGGATGTGTTTCCAAGTGAAGTCTTCGTAAACTTTGGCGCCGAATGATTCCAGATCGTCGAGCTGCTCGTCGCTGACGCCCCAGCGCACCGGTTTGACCGTCCCCTTTTCCAGCTTCATGAAATACACGTTGAAGAGCGATGTGATCACGTGAAAATGCTTTCCCAACGGCAGGAAGCAAAGAAAGAAGAAAAAGATCAGCTCATGGATCATGAAGGACCACTGGTTCAACTGCTGCAGCATCGTCGCCGGCAGCGACCGAAACAGGTTTGCGGCCAACCAGTGTCCGGTGCCCGGCAGAAGGGCCTCGGCCGCCAAACCGCTTTGGCTCCGGGCGGCCGAAATGCTGCCGTCATAGATCATATCGCAGATGACCAGACCGGAGATCAGGCACAACACCAGAACCGCCTCGGCTGTGTGTTCTTTACCGTAGCGCGGCGGAACGGCGTAGCGGGCCGGCTTGAATACGCCGCGCCTAACCATCAATACCACGGCGGCCACGAGCACATATGTCGTCGCCAGATCCTTGATGAGACCGTAACCCTGCCCGAAACCGCCACCGAACCCCGGCAGCACGAAACCGTCGACAACCCCGGTAATGACCAAGGTCGTGGATCGCACCGACAGGATCAGAAAACCGGAGAAGAGCAGGATGTGCATGATGCCGGGAAAAAGGTAGCGCGGATGCTTGTACTGCCCCAACCAGAATTTGATAACCCCGCCGATACGCTCGCCCACGCGGTCGAAGCGCGGGTCCGCCGACGCTTTCAGCAAGGGTCCGATCCGCCGGATCATGATATAAGAGAAAATGCCGATACCGATCAAGGGGATCAGGACGAACAACACTTGGCCGGGCAGACCGAAATAGAGCGCTTTTGACGGTGAGATCAGGACCGATTCCATATTTAAGTGCGATTCTCCCTTCTGCTGCTGACGACGAGAAGTGGCGTTTCAGACGATTCTCGAAATGAATGAACGCTCATTCATTTTTACCGTCTGTTGATGTTTCTGTCAAGTAAAAAGGTTTTGCGTTTCAGGCCTCGATCGATGCCGTTCGGCGCGCCCGAAGGGCACACGACGATCTTGTCGACGACCGATTTTTCTGGATGGCATTTGCGTCAAATGGGGGCCGGGCCGGCGAATCTACAGGAAGCGCACTGCGCTTTAACCGGTTGAAAATTATTCATTCTCGTTATAAGGTAACCTATTATGTGTCTTATCGTCGGGCCGTGGCATAAAGGCGTTTTTTTAGCATGTTCGAGACGGTTTAACAACCCAAAAGGAGACTGCCGTGACGAGTGAATCCGCAGGCCGGGAAAAACCCTGGCTGGCCAGTTACGAAAAAGGAGTCCCGGAATTCGTCGAATACGAGGATGTTTGCCTGCCGGCCTTTCTGGAACGCTCGGGCGAACGGTTTCCGGATCGCAGCGCCCTGAACTTTCAGGGCTACCGGATCCAGTTCCGGCAGCTAAAGGAGATGGTGGACCGCTTTGCCTCAGCCCTGTCGGCCTTTGGGGTGACCCGGGGCGATCGCGTGGCCCTGCTTCTGCCGAACACGATCCCGTGTGTCGCCGCCTACTATGCGGTTCTCAAAATCGGCGCGATCGCAGTGATGAACAATCCGCTCTATTCCGATCGCGAACTCGACCACCAGTTCAACGATTCGGGCGCCAAGCTGCTGGTCACGCTCGATCTGCTCGGCAACCGCATGATCGATCTGCGTCCCAAGACCCGCATCAAACAGATCGTGATCACCTCGATCGGCGATTACCTTCCCTTTCCCAAAAATTGGCTTTTCCCGCTGGTGGCGAAAAAGAAAAAGCTGGCGGCAGAAGTCAAACCGGCCGACGACGTTTTCAGTTGGAAGGCGGTCCTGGCCGATCATCAACCGAACCCGCCGGCCGTCACGCTCGGCTTCGAGGACGTGGCCATGTATCAGTACACCGGCGGCACGACCGGGGTGTCTAAGGGCGTGATGTTGACCCATGCCAACCTCAGCAAAAATGTCCAGCAGTGCCGCGCCTGGTTTCCGACGTTTAATGAGGGCGCGGAGGTCATGCTCGGCGCCCTGCCCTTTTTCCACGTGTTCGGCCTGACCACGGCGATGAATTTCGCGATTTACATGGGCTGGGAAGATATCCTGGTTCCCAAGCCGCAACCCGAGCAACTCTTAGAAGCCATCGGTAAATACAAACCGACCTTCGCGCCGCTGGTACCGACCATGTACATCGGCATCCTCAATCACGCCAACATCGATCGGACCCCGCTGACCTCGATCAAGGGCTGCTTCTCGGGCAGCGCCCCCCTGCCGGTTGAGGTCATTCGAGATTTCGAGAAACGCACCGGAGCGGTCATCGTCGAAGGTTACGGCTTGACGGAGACCTCGCCGGTCACCCATATCAGCCCTTTCGCCGGCGGCAAACGCAAGGCCGGCAGCATCGGTCTGCCGATCTCCGACACGGAGTGCCGGATCGTTGAGTTGAACGACGGACGGACGGACCTGCCGACCGGAGAAACGGGCGAACTGATGGTCAAGGGCCCCCAGGTCATGACGGGATACTGGAACAAGCCGGACGCCACGGCCGAAACACTCGTCGATGGTTGGCTCCACACCGGTGACATTGCCCAAATGGACGCGGAAGGGTATTTTTACCTCGTCGACCGCAAGAAAGACATGATCATCTCGGGAGGCTACAATGTCTACCCGCGGGATATCGAAGAGGTGTTCTTCGAACATCCCAAAGTACAGGAGGCCACGGCGATCGGCATTCCGCATCCAAAACGCGGTGAGGCAGTCAAGGTGTTCATCGTGCTCAAAGAGGGTACAACCGCCACCCAGGAGGAAATGATCGCCTTCTGTCACGAAAAACTGGCCAAATACAAGTGGCCGACAGAAGTTGAATTCCGCACCGAGCTGCCCAAGTCCAACGTGGGCAAGGTGTTGAAAAAAGAACTGCGGAAGAAGATGCGCAAGGCGTGATGGACACGATCTAACCGCCGAAAGCCGCGTCCGCAATTTCGACAGCCGCCCCGTTGGTCTCCAATATGGCTTTCATCTTTCCGTGGGTGACCGGTAAAATGGTGTGGATGAAAAATTCGGCGCTCTTCACTTGCCCCTCGTAAAAGGCCGCGTCTTTCTTTTTGGCTCCCTTTTCCAGAGCCGCAACGGCCACCGCTGCCCGCCACAGGTGCAGCCAGGCCAGGATGACGTCACCGCAGACATCCATGAATGGATGCGCAAAAGCAAAGGCGTTCAAAACCTTGGGCGACATGGCGGTCTGACCCAGATGCAGGGCCGTCTCGCCCAGCCGGTTGACCGCTTTCTCGACCCTGTCGACCAGTCCCTTGAGACGCTCGACGCCTTTGGCCCGAGCGAGCGTCTTTTGAATTTCACCCAACAGGTCCATGATCGGCTTGCCCTGATTCAACCCCAATTTGCGGCCCAGCAGGTCCATGGCCTGAATGCCGTTGGTCCCTTCGTAAATCAGGGTGATCCGGCAGTCGCGCAGCAGCTGTTCCATCGGGTAGTCCCTGATGTATCCGTAACCGCCGTAAACCTGCAGTCCCAGGCTGCACATCTCGAACGAACGGTCGGTCACGTAGCCCTTGGCGACCGGAATAAGCAGATCGATCATCCCCTGCAACCGGGCCTTCTCCTCGTCACTTTCTGCGGTTTCCTTGCGGTCGTCCAAAATCCCGACGTAATAAAGCAGACTGCGCATCCCGTCCACGTATGCTTTCATGGTGAGCAGTTGCCGGCGCACATCCGGATGTTCAATGATGGGGACCGCGAGGGCGCTGTCATCGCGCATCTTGAGCAGGTGCCTGCCCTGAATTCTCTGACGGGCATATTGAAGGGCATTCAGGTAAGCGGAACTCGCGCAGCAGAAGCCCTGCATTCCGACCAGCAACCGCGCCTCGTTCATCATCAGGAACATGGCCCGCATCCCCTTGTTCTCCTGTCCCAGAAGCGTACCCCGGCACTGTCCCTTGCCGCCGAGTGCCATGGAACATGTGGCGTTGCCGTGAATACCCATTTTTTCTTCCACCCCGGTACAGACCACGTCGTTGAATTCACCGAGTGTCCCGTCGTCGTTCACCCAGATTTTGGGCACCACGAAAAGGGAGATGCCGCCGGTGCCCTGCGGGGCCCCTTCGATCCGGGCCAGCACCGGGTGAATGATGTTTTCGACCAGGTCGTGTTCACCGCCCGAGATGAAAATCTTGTTGCCGGTGATGGAATATGTGCCGTCATCGTTTTCCCTGGCTGTCGTGGTCAAGGCGCCGACATCGGAGCCGGCCTCCGGTTCGGTCAGCAGCATCGTGCCGCACCACTGGCCTGTGTAAAGCTTCTTGACAAACAGTTCTTTCTGCTTGGAGGTTCCGAAAGTTTCGATGAGTCTGCCGGCACCATGCGTCAGACCCGGGTACATCATGAAAGCCAGGTTCGCACCGATAAAATACTCACTGGCCGCAAGAGCCACGGTCTGCGGCATCCCTTGCCCTCCCCAATCGATGCTCTCGGTCATCGCGACCCACTCCCCTTCTCTGTAAGTCTCATAGACCTTTTTGAACTCGTCCGGCACCGTCACGACGCCGTTTTCGAAGTGCACTCCCTGCCGGTCACCGATGACCTGGGTCGGCAGAATTTCCTTGAGCGCCAAATTGCGGGCTTCAGAGATGATCAAATCGATTGTCTTTCTGTTAAACTCCTCAAATTTTTCGTACTCGCTCATCTCCTCGACACGAAGCACTTCATGAAGAAGGAAGTCGACATCCCGCCGATCTGCGATTTGCTGTGCCATAACCCGAATCTCCTTGTGTGGTGGAAAGTTTCCGATCTTGGATTCTTAAAATTGACCCCGGTTGCCGATACCGTTGAAGAAAAGGTCGACCAGGGGATCTGCCATTGACGCCAGGTCATATCGACTCCCGGAGTGGAGCCACGTGTTGATCACTTCGTCTACCGCACCGATAATAAACCGTTTGACCAGTCCCAGATACAGATCTTTGCGGATACAGCCCTCGGCCTGGCCGTTTTCCACGATTTCGGTAATGATATCGAGATACATCTGCGACATCTCCCTAATCTGCTCCTCGGCCCGGCGAGTGAGACGATGGGTTTCGGTCTGGTAGACGATAGCCAGATCACGGTCACGTTGAAATTCTTCAAGGTGCCGTCGGACGAGGTTTTTCAATTTCTCGACGGCGCTGCCACCGCAATCGACTTCTTCTCTGAAGCGCTCGAAAACCTGCTTGGTTTTGTATTTGAAAAACTGAACCAGGATATCGTCATTGTTTTTGAAGTACAGATAGATGGTCCCATCGGCCACACCAGCTTCTCGGGCTATTTTGGCAACGGTCGACTGATGATATCCGTTGCGGGCAAACACCTTGATAGCCGCTTCGAGAATGCGGTGGTATTTATCGTTTTTATCGCGGGTACTGATGGCCTGACTCCTGTATAATTAAAAGAATTATGAATGAATGTTCATTCATTTTACAGGGGCGCCCGGTGCTTGTCAAGTGCAATTGCTGGACGGCTGCATCAGACATTATATCAATGATTTCAGAAGGAAAAAACTTCGGATCGGAATAGAGGCGGGTTTTTCAACCTCGAATTTGACCGTGCGCAACGGTATGATCTGAGGGTTTGTTCATTTTATTCGTCTGCCAAACGAATTCTGACGGCGTTGGCGTGGGCCGTCAGGCCCTCTGTTTCCGCCAGGCGGGTGATGTCACCGGCTTCTTTCCGGAATGCGGCCTTCGAATAATGGACGATGCTCGTTTTTTTGACAAAGTGTCCCACCGAGAGAGCCGAGGCAAACCGAGCGGTGCCGGCCGTCGGCAGAACGTGATTGGGTCCGGCGACATAATCACCGACCGGTTCGGGCGTGTAGGCGCCCAGAAAAACAGCGCCGGCATTTCGAATACGGCCAAGCAAGTCAAAGGGCTCTTCGAGGTGCAGCTCCAGATGTTCCGGCGCAATCCGATTGGCCAGATCGACAGCCACATCGAGATCGGGCACAACCATGATCGCCCCGTAGCGGTCCAGGGATGCTGCGGCAATTTCCCGGCGGGTCAAGGCCTGAAGCTGGGCTCGAAGGGCTTGGACAACATCTTCGGCGATCCGCCGTTCGTCGGTGATCAGAATGGACGATGCCAGTACATCGTGTTCGGCCTGCGAAAGAAGATCGGCGGCAATGAAACGCGGGTCGGAAAAACGGTCGGCGACGACGAGTATCTCACTGGGCCCGGCCACCATATCGATGCCCACGGTTCCGGCCACGATTTTTTTGGCCAGGGTGACATACAGGTTGCCGGGACCGACGATGACGTCCACCTTCGGAACAGTTGCGGTGCCATATGTGAGCGCCGCAATGGCCCAGGCGCTGCCGATCTTGTAAATCTCACTCACGCCAACCTTGCGGGCCGCCACGAGAAGATGCGGGTTGATGTGTCCGTCACGGGTCGGGGGAGTGACCATGACGATTCGCTCCACACCGGCGATTCTTGCCGGAATCGCACCCATCAGGACCGACGAGACCAGCGGTGTCGTGCCCCCTCTGCCACCGGGAACGTAAATCCCCGCAGCCTGCACCGGGTTGACCATCTGGCCGACCAGAGTCCCCGGTCGATCGGTATTGATCCAGGATTTCGGTAGCTGGAGCCGGTGAAAAGACTCGATCTGGGCGGTCGCGCGATTCAGTGCCCGTCGGAAGGCAGCATCCACCTGTCGAGTTGCCTCCCTGAACTCCGACTCGGTAACCGCCAGCGAATCCGTCTGCAGGTCGGGAGCATCGAATCGGTTGACGTATTCGATCAGAGCGCCATCACCGTTTCGCCGGACTTCCTCCAGGATACGGTTCACAGCTGAGACATCTTTTTTCTTGAAGTTCAACCCACGGTTTACAATTGTTGCGAGCTTTTTCTCGGCGGCTTCAGATGGATAATCGTAAATTTTCATAGCGTTTCTCTATCCACTCACAATAAATTTGTCAACCGTCGCTCAGAGCCGGCAACACAGGGCGCAGCCACCCCGGCGGTTCATTTCGTCCCGGGCATCTATGAGCAAGAGCACTTTCAATTTAATCAGCCTGATCTTAAAATCGAGTTGACATCCGCCGCGTGATCGGTGCAAATACGTCACGTGTCGGACGACGATTTCATTTGCTTTTTTAACGTAGTGAGACCACCCGTTCACAGTCGATACGGTCCACGCCACAATGCTAAAACCTGATTGGAGGAGATGATGAGCGTAAAAAGGATCTACAATTTCAACGCCGGTCCGGCCGCGCTGCCTTTGCCGGTGCTCGAAGAAATTCAGGCTTCGCTCCTGGATTACGGCGGTTCAGGCATGTCTGTCACGGAAATCAGCCACCGCTCAAAGTGGTTCGACGACATCATCAACGATGCGATCGCAAGAACCAAGCGCCTGATGCACCTCGCAGACGATCACCGGGTGCTGTTCCTGCAGGGCGGCGCCAGCTTGCAGTTCTGCATGGTCCCGATGAATTTTTTGACCGACGGGCAAACCGCCGACTACGTGGACACCGGCACCTGGTCGATGAAAGCCGTCAAGGAAGCTCAGATACTGAAAAAAAATGTTCGGGTAGCCGCATCTTCGGCCGACAAAAATTATACCTATATACCGAAAGAGATTCCTTTCGACCCGGAAGCGGCATATGTCCATATCACTTCCAACAACACCATCAAAGGAACCCAGTGGCAGCAGTTCCCGGACACCGGCAGCGTTCCGCTGATCGCCGACATGTCCTCTGACATGATGAGCCGTCCGTTCGATGTCGCGCCCTTCGGTCTCATCTATGCCGGGGCACAAAAAAACATCGGCCCGGCCGGCGTGTGCATGGTCATCATCCGGGAAGACCTGCTCGCAAGCGTACCGGAAAACCTGCCTGCCATGCTCAGTTACACCACCTATACCGCCAAAAATTCGATGTACAATACGCCGCCCTGCTTCGCCGTGTACACCGTACAGCTGGTCTTGAAATGGTTGGAAGAAACCATCGGCGGACTCACAAAAATGGCCGCGATCAATCGTGAAAAGGCTGACCGGCTGTATCACTATCTCGATTCCAGTGACTTTTACCGGCCCACGGCGATGGAGGACAGCCGGTCGATGATGAATGTCACCTTCCGACTGGCCGGGGAGGATCTCGAGAAACGCTTCGTCGAAGAGGCCTTGGCGAACGACCTGGGCGGTCTCAAGGGCCACCGGTCGGTGGGTGGCTGCCGGGCCTCGATTTACAATGCCACCCCACTTGAGGCGGTCGATGCTCTGATTGATTTCATGAAGCTCTTCGAGGCCAAAAACGGGTGATCGGGTTCTGCGGCGGCGAAAAACGGTGGCGGTGCATACGGCATTTTGGGTTTTTCTTGACATTACCGATAAATACCCATAATAACAGACAGTGGAAAATGTGACCGGGTTTTTGCCGGATGTTGAGAATGCTGCACAGTAAACAACCATAATTTCGTTGTCGCAAAGGAGGATTTCGATGGACAAAATACTTCGCATCGACATGGGCGCTGAAGGCGGTCCGAAGGTCAGAACCGAACCGCCGGGAGGTTACGCGGGTCTGGGTGGACGGGCCATGACATCGGCCATCGTCGCCAAAGAGGTGCCGCCGCTCTGCCACCCCTTGGGCGCCGACAACAAACTGGTCATTGCGCCGGGACTGCTCAGCGGAACAACGGCCGCCATGTCGGGCCGGCTGTCGGTGGGCTGCAAGAGCCCCTTGACCGGCGGCATCAAGGAATCCAATGCCGGCGGCCAGGCCTCCCAGGTTTTGGCGAGACTGGGCTATGCCGCGATCGTTCTGGAAGGCAAACCCAAGGACGACACGCTTTACAAAGTCCTGGTCAACAAGGACGGCGTCACCGTCACGGCCGACAACAGCCTCTGCATGCTCGGAAACTACGATCTGGTCGAAAAAATGAAATCCGAGTTCAGTGACAAAGTGGCCTGCATTTCCATCGGCACGGCCGGAGAAATGAAAATGGCCGCCGCATCGATTGCCGTCACCGACATGGAGCAGCGGCCGACCCGTCATGCCGGCCGCGGCGGTGTGGGGGCCGTGATGGGATCAAAAGGCGTCAAGGTCATCGTGCTCGATGATGCGGGCATGAAAATGCGACCGCCCAAAGACCCAAACAAGTTCAAGGAGGCCAATCAGGCCTGGGTTGCGGGTCTGCGAAAACATCCTGTCACCGGTGAAGGCCTGCCCGCCTATGGGACCAATGTCCTCACCAATGTCATCAACGAGGCCGGTGCCTATCCCACCAAGAATTTCATGTGGGGTCGCTTCGACGGCTGCTCCAAGATCAGCGGCGAAACCCAGGCCGAGACCGAGACGGCGCGCGGCGGCAAAGGGTCCGCCACGCATGGATGCCATCGCGGCTGCATCATCCGCTGCTCGGGGACCTACACCGACAAAGACGGGCACTATATGACCAAGCAGCCGGAGTACGAAACCGTCTGGGCCCACGGCGGCAACTGCGGCATCGACGATCTGGATGCCATCGCCATGCTCGATCGCCTCGATGACGACTTCGGGGTGGACACCATCGAAATGGGCGCCGCCATCGGCGTGGCCATGGAGGCCGGGGTCGCAAAATTCGGCGATGCACAGGCCGCCATCAACCTGGTGAAGGAAGTCGGCAAAGGCACGCCCCTGGGACGCATCCTGGGCAGCGGGGCCGAGGTCACCGGCAAGGTCTTCGGCGTCGAGCGGATACCGACGGTCAAGGGCCAGGCGATGCCGGCTTACGACCCGCGCGGCATCCAGGGCATCGGCGTCACGTATGCCACCAGCACCATGGGCGCCGATCACACCGCCGGCTACGCGGTTACCGCCAACATCCTCGGGGTGGGCGGCAAGGTCGATCCACTGACCCCCGAAGGCCAGGTCGAACTGTCGCGCAACCTGCAGATCGCCACGGCGGCGGTGGATTC
>JARFQH010000046.1 GCA_029287875.1 Desulfobacteraceae bacterium
TCGGGCATGCTGTTGCAGGCGGCAAAACGGTTCGGCGACCAGCCTGAGGGCGAGCGGCCGGAGCCGTTGAGCCCGTGGAGTTTTTGACCATCCCAGACCAAGGCGAAGGCATCGCTGCCGATGCCGTTGCCGGTCGGCTCGACGACGGTCAGTGCGATGGCCGCGGCCAGAGCGGCGTCGACGGCATTTCCGCCGCGGCGCAGCATGTCCAAACCTGCCTGGGCGGCAAGTGGCTGTGAAGTCGCCACGATATTGCGGGCCAAAACAGGCTTGCGCCTGGAATCGTACGGGTAATTCGAAAGACATTCTGGCCGGAAAAATGTCATGCCGGCATCTTTCTTTTTAGTCGTGGTGGAAAAATTTTGGTGACCCGGTTGTTTTCAATGTCGAAACGGTTGATGTATAGCCTTCGCAGCGGTGTTCCGTAAACATTGATGACGACAATCATCTGATCGGTGGGGTTGCCGACCCGGTGGATGCCTTCGTCAAGCGGCAGGGTGGTATCGGTCCGGCCCGGTGTGCAGGTGGTCCGTTCCGTCTCCTCGAGGAGGGCATAGCCGTTTTTTTGGCCGTCGTCTTTCCTGCGGTACTTGACAATCTCCATTTCCCCGGAGGCACTGCCTAAAACGCCCCATGAACTGTGGTCGTGGACAAAAGTGACCTCTCCCGGCCTGTAGAGATACATCCGAACTGAAAAACGGCGCTTGGCATCCATGTGCAGGCGCCATTCGTTGTCGAAGAGCATATGCCGGCGACGCTCGGCTCCGCCGTAATTCTGTTTGATGTCGTTCAGAAGGGCGGTTATCAACAGCTGGTTCTCGAGGAGGGCCGGCAGCCTCTGCCGGACATACGCGATTTTTGACTCGTTGTCTGCGAATTGCCCAAGCGGATCGGACCACTCGGCGCAGTAATCATGCAGATCTTTGGGGCTAACAGGAGACAGCGGCATCTGATGGAACCTTGACGGCAAGAGCGGCATGCTCCAGCCACTTACCGTAACCCTAAACAAATGGTTCCCGGCCGTCAAGCCTGCTATCGTTTCGGTATGCAAGTTTTAGGAAATCAAGACACTGCTGCAGAGGGGTTATTTATGGACGGAAACGAGCTAATCTTGCGGTTCTGCAGTGTCCAGCGCCGAACGAACCGCGTCGGCCAGTTCATTCATACCCAGCGGTTTCATCACCATGCGGCTGATGCCCAACGCGGCGGCGCGTTCGATTTCGAGCTCGTCGCTATAGCCGGTGCAGAGGATGATCGGAATATCGGGACGTATCGTTTTGATTCGTTCCGCCAGTTCGAAGCCGGTCATGCGAGGCATGGTCCTGTCGGAGATGACCAGGTCGAAATCTTGTGGCTGGGATTGGAAGGTATTCAAGGCGTCGGAGCTGCCGGTCCGGACGGTGACACGGTAACCGAGGTGTTCCAGCATTTGTTTTCCCATTGCAGCCAGCACTTCCTCATCGTCCACCAACAGAATCTGCTCGTTTCCGGTAGGCAGCGCAATCGGTTGAATAACCGTCGGTTCGTCTTCACTGGCGGCGCAGGGCAGGAAGACATGAAAAATTGCCCCGCTGTCCGGGCAACTGTCGACCTGGACGGACCCTTTCAGGGCTTGGATGATTCCATGCACCACCGATAGCCCCAGGCCTGTCCCTTCCCCCTTTTCTTTGGTTGTAAAATAGGGGTCGAAAATGCGCGCCAGAATATCCGGTTCAATCCCGGGGCCCGTGTCGCCAACCGTCAAGCGAAGGTGCGGTCCTGGTCGCAGGCCCGGATGCTGTTTTATTTCAGCGGTTTCGATCTCGGTTTTCGTCAGACTCACGTCCAGAATACCGCCGGAGTCTTTCATGGCCTGGGCGGCATTGGTGCACAGGTTCATCAAGATCTGCTGAATCATCGTGGGGGTGCACAGCACGCGAGCGTTTTCGGCCGAGATGCGGGTGCGGATATCGATGGTCGAGGGTAAAGAGGCTCGCAGAAATTTGAGAGCTTCCTTGAGGAGCGGGGCGATATCGATCGACTTGAAATCCTGCTCCGTTTTGCGGCTGAAGGTCAGGATTTGTCTGACGAGGTCCTTGGCACGGTTGCCGGCCTTGATGACCTCGGCCACGTCATGGCGGCCGGGGCCGCCTTCCGGTATTTCGTACACGGCCAGTTCGGCATATCCCAGAATAGCGGAGAGGATGTTGTTGAAGTCATGGGCGATGCCGCCGGCCAGGGTCCCGATCGCTTCCATTTTCTGAGACTGAATCAGCTGTCGCTGCAGGTGATTTTCCTGGGTCACATCGCGCTTGATGCCGACGTAGTTGCAAATCGATCCGGTGCCGTCCGTGACCGGTACGATGACCGCCTCTGCCGAGTAGTGGGTGCCGCACTTGCGACGGTTTATGAAACAGCCTTGCCAGGGGTGGCCCTTAGAGATGGTGTTCCAAAGCTCCTGGTAAAAGACCGGTTTCTGAAGACCGCTTTTCAAGATTCGCGGATTGCTTCCGATCAGCTCGCTGCTCGCATAGCCGGTGATTCTTTCCAAGGCCGGGTTGACATATTCGATTGTTCCGGCGCTGTTGGTGATCAAGACGAGCTCGGCAGCCTGCTCGACGGCGATTTGAAACAGACGTCTTTTTTTTTCAGAACGGACGCAGCCCAAGGCCAACCCTATAATTCCTGCCAGCGTCTTTAATACGTCGACTTCCTCCCGAGTTGGTGACATTTCCGCGGTCGTGATATCGACACCGAGAAATCCGATCATCACCCCGCCGCTGACCATCGGCGCCAGCAGGCTCGAACGGATGACGGCACCTCCGGACAGTGATTTATGATGGGTGGTCACCCCCGGCTCCGACGGCTCGGCGAGGCGAACGGTTTCACCGCGCTGCAAACCGGAGAGGTATTGAGTCGATAAGGCGACCGGCAGGTCGTTTGCGGGTTTATCATTGCGTGTCAAGACCGGCCCGCACCATTCAATGCGGTTGATAATCATTTTGCACGATTCATCGACTTCGCACGCATAACACCGATCGCCTCGAAAAAAAGTCGCGATCCGTTCGAGAGTTTGCGGCAGCACACTTTCGAAAGCATCTATTTGTGCAGCCTCACATATAGCAACGGTCTCGGCCACCAGATCGTCCCGCCGGTTGAGTCCCCAATCCGGGCGATCTTCCAGTCTTAGATGGCCGGTGTTTTTCTCATTGACTGTGTCCATATGCTCTCATACGTGACGGTAATAGTGCCGCGAAGCGTGGGCCGGCGTTTTTTCGTGTTTAGGGCTCTTTCAAAAATGACGTTTTATTTTGAGATCCAATATATAACTAATCAATAATAATTGCAAGAAGTTGCTGAGGTCGCCCCTGTTTTCGGCTTGCGCTGAGCCGGGTTGCAATTTTACAGGGGGACAGGTGTTGCCGTCATGCAGGGTCGAGAGAAGGCGGCGGTTATGCGACTGGAGCACTCGGGCATTCGGCCCCATGGACTTCAGGTGCTCCGCGCTGAGCCGAAATGGGCATAAATATTTATAAGATCTTGATTAAAATAGAAATTTTTATTAAAATAGTCAATATGGCTTGTTTTTGGTAAAATACTGATATCAATTCTGGGGAAAGTGATCGGCCGCTAACAGGGAAGCGGCCGATTTGAGAAGAATTTTTAATCCTGCTGTGCTGCCGGGCGACCTTATTTGGATCGAGATCAGCCGAGAGGCTGTTGGAAAGTCTGCGCGCCTACCACTGCTTCCGGGATGGTCGCCGCCCGACTTCCAGGCCGTTACACCGGCTCCAGCGATCGCTCCCGTGCTAAAGCCGAGGCAAAAATGACAAATGCTGCCGACATACTGATCGTCGATGACGAACCGATCGTCTGTCAAACACTGCAAGGCCTGCTCGATTTCCAGGGACACCGGGTTGCCACCTGCAGCAGCGGTGCGGAGGCTCTGAGCTGCATCCGCCGGAAAAGTTTCGACCTGGTTTTTCTGGACATCCGGCTTCCGGACATGGACGGGTTTCAGATTTTGGCCGCAATCCGCAAAGAAGCGGCAGGGGTCCTCGTCATCATGATCACCGGCGACGCCACCATCGAAACGGCTGTGGAAGCGCTCAAAAGCGGCGCGTACGGTTACCTTCGCAAACCGATCCGGATCGAGGAGTTGACCAAGACGGTCAAGAACGCTCTCGATCACCGCGAACTGGATCAGGCCCGCCGGCGTTCGGAAGCCGCCCTGCGGGACAGCGAAGAGCGCTTCCGGACCCTGGTCGAAAATTCGCTGATCGGCATCTGCATCGTCCAGAACAAAAAAATAATCTACCAGAATCCGGAACAGAAAAAATTGTACCAATCCTTTGCCAATGTTTCACCGGAGACACTGATTCATTTTATCCACCCGAATGATGTCGAAAAAGTGTCCAAATGCTATCGCGCACTCATCGCGGGAAAACAAAAATCGGTGGAAACCGATTTCAGGATCTATCCCTCGGGAAGCGAAAAGGAAGATACCGATATCCGCTGGCTGCAGTGCCGCGCCAGCTTGTTTCAGTATCGGGGTGCCGATGCCATCCTGATCAACCTGATGGACATCACCCGTTCCCAGGAACTTGAACATTTCCTGCGGGTAAAAAGCAAAATGATTTCCCTGGGGCGTGTCGCGGCCGGTATCGCCCATGAAATCAGAAATCCATTGACCGGCATCAACTCCTACCTTTTTGCACTCGAAGACCTGCTGAAAGCCGAGGAACTCGATGCCGATACGGTCGAGATGATGAAAAAGATCGTCTACCAGGTGCAGGGGGCTTCCAACAAGATCGAATCGGTCATCAAGCGGGTGCTCGATTTTTCAAGGCCCGGAGTCCCCTCCATGTCGCTGATCAGCATGAACGACCCCCTGCAGGAGGCGCACAACCTTTCGGCGAGCAGCCTGCGCAAGAAGGGGATCAAGGTCGCCATTGACCTGGATCACGAGTTGCCGATGAGTTACGGGGATGCGAATTTGATCGAGCAGGTGGTGTTGAACCTGATCGACAATGCCGTGAAATCCATGGAAAAGAAGAACGCTGAAAAACGATTGACGCTTCGGTCGTATTCGGAAAACAATAACATCTGTCTGAGTGTCTCAGACACTGGATCCGGGATCCCTATCGGTATCCGGGAAAAGATCTTCGACCCTTTTTTTACAACCGAGACCGACGGCTCAGGCATCGGGTTGGCCATCTCGTTGCGGATCATCAACGATCACCGCGGTGCCATTACGGTCGAGGGCAATGAGTCGGGCGGGGCCAGATTTACCATCGAATTACCCATAGAGAAAAGGATGCAAATTCAATGACGCCGTACACGGTTTACGTGGTGGATGACGAAGAGGTGGCCCGGGAAGGCGTGGTCCTGGCATTGAAAAAGCTATACCGGATCAAGGGTTTTGCCAACGCTGAGGACACCATCGAAGCGGTGCTGAAAAACCCGCCGGATCTGGTCCTCCTGGATATCGGCCTGCCCGGCATGAGCGGAATTGAAGCGCTCAGAAAAATAAAAAGCCTCTATCCGGAGGTTATCGTGATCATGATCACCGCTTATGAGGATGTTCAAACCGTGGTTTCCGCCATGAAACAGGGTGCTTACGATTACGTGGTCAAACCGCTGCAGATGAACACCCTCATGGTGACCGTGCGCAACGCCCTCGAAACGATTAAGCTGCGCAAAGAGATCCAGCTGCTCCATGAAAAATATCTCAAAGAGAACCTGCCGGGATTTATCGGTGAGAGTGACGCCATCCAAGACGTCATGGAAGTGGTGACCAAAGTTGCCAAGAGTCCCGACACATCGATCGTGATCCTCGGCGAAACCGGCACGGGAAAAGAACTGATCGCCAAGGCCATTCATTACCGCAGCCCCAATTTCGAAGGCCCGATGATCAGTGTCAACTGTGCGGCCATTCCCAAGGATTTGATCGAGAGTGAACTTTTTGGTTACGAAAAGGGGGCTTTCAGCGGTGCCGACAAGTCGGGCAAAGAAGGCTTGGTGGAAAAGGCAGCCGAAGGCACCCTTTTCCTGGACGAGGTGGCGGACCTGAGCATGGAGGCGCAGGCCAAACTGCTGCGGTTTCTGGAAGAGGGTGAATACTATCGGGTGGGTGGCACCAAGAAGTGCATGGCCCAGACCCGGATCGTCGCCGCCACGAACAAGAACCTGGAGGAGATGGTCGCTGCGGGAGGTTTCCGACAGGACCTGTACCATCGTCTGGCGGTCATCAAGATTGAGATCCCCTCCCTGAACCAGCGGCGCGAAGATATCGTACCCATTGCGAAACACTATCTGGTCGAATTCGCGGCGAAGTTCGGCAAGACTTTCACCGGGATCAGCCCCGAGGCGGAAATGGCATTGAAAAATTTTAAATGGACCGGCAACGTACGTGAGCTGAAGAACCTGATCGAACGGGCCGTATTGCTTGGAGACGGTCCATTGCTGGAGCTGCGGGACGTTGGGGTGGCGCCGGACTGTCAGGGTGCGGGCACCACCGTCGGCGGCACCACTGTCGGGCTGCCGAGCCTGATCCCCGACGGCATCGACCTCCCGGAGGTCATGGCGGCCATCGAAAAAAAATATTATGAAGAATCTCTTCGGATGACCGACGGCAACGAAAGCCGCGCGGCGCGATCTCTCAATGTCAGTCGTGACACTTTTCGGTATCGACGCAAAAAGCTATTCGGATAAACGAACCCTCCTCCTCCCCAGTTCACGTATCTGCTTCTTAGAGCCGTAATGCGGTGCCCGTGGACCTGTGCCCCGGCGACAGCCGCTGCCACCTCTGATTTGGCGCCATGTTGAGCAGCATTTAAACACGGCCGCACCGGCAAGATCGGAAGACAGGCATTCGGCTTTGGCAAACGAATGATTTTTGGGGCATTATTCCCACCGAGACTGTGTTTTTTTCCCCAATCCGACCCGAGTCTTTCATGGCCTCAATTTCCACTTTTCCGCTCTAACTAATTGAAATATAATGGTTTAAATCTATAAAAACCAACTGGCACACTATTTGATTTGGGGAGGCCATAGACATGACACATCAACCATATTAGGAAACGGAACAATGATCACCCATCCCAATCTGAAAAACCTGAAAACGCTTCTGATAGACGACAACGAGTTTATCCGAAATTCCATGGAAATCGCTTTCCGCCAGAAAGGATACCCTCTGCGAACGGCTGCAACCGCCGAGGAAGGCCTTGAGAAAATGGCTGCAGAAAACTTCGATATCATCATCAGCGACTACAGGCTGCCTGGTATCAATGGGCTGACATTTCTAAAACACGCCGGCGGCACCCGGCCGGATATCATCAAAATTCTGATATCCGCCTGCGGTGATCATGCAACGGTCGCGGCGGCCTACGCCATCGGTGTGCATGACTACCTCCAGAAACCCTTTACCCTCGATACTCTTTGGGCCACTCTGGCCATGCACGCGGAGAAACTCGAGAGCCGGCGCCGTGTCATCGACCTGCAAAGTCGCCGGGAAGCACTGCGAAGTCAGGGCCGAGCAGTGGGCGGCAAGCATTAGTACCCGCGCTCGAACTCGTCCACCGTGCGCTCCACATAAACGCACCCCGACAAACCGGAAACACTCACCCGCCGGTTCCACCCGGCTCGGCAACCTCCGATCTGATGTGCCATCCTCGCCTGTGAGGGTTGAATCGTACCTGCCGATCCCGTTTCGAACTGTTCCCTAAAATGTATACGTCCCGACCCGTAGATACCGTCGCGGTCGGGCCATTTTTTCTCTTTGACACGTCAAGCGGCTTGTCATTTTCACGATTCTATGTCAGAGAGATGACGCGTTTCCGTTCATAAATGGCACTTGTCCGCGCCTTTAACGAAGCTGAGGATGGGCACTGATCCGTTGCGACCCATCGTTTCCGGAGGTTGTTAATGCATGATTTCAATCCGACTCACTATCGATTCGCCCTTACACCCGATTTGGACGGTTTCAAATTCTCCGCCAGAGTCGAAATTGCCGGTGAGCTTCCCGAAGCGCAGGCAGTGGTGACCTTGAATATCCTAGAGTTGGCTATTTGGCGCTGCATCGTGCGCCTGGACGGCAAGGAGGTCATCTGTCCCTTCAGCGTAGACCCGCAGAAAGAGGAATTGCACATCCAGCTGCCGCGCGACATTACCGGTAGCCTGACACTGATTGTCGAGTACGAGGGTCAGATCAACGACCGGATGGCCGGTTTTTACCGCAGCCGTTACCGGAAAGATGGTCAAACACGCTATATCGCCGTGACGCAATTCGAGGAAAGTGACGCCCGCCGGGCGCTTCCCTGCGTGGATCATCCTCGTAAAAAAGCGACCTTCACGGTTGAAATGATCATCGACGCCGGTCTTTCTGCGATATCCAACACGCTTGTCGACACCGAAGAGCGCCTGCCACACGGCAAAAAGCGGGTAACCTTTCAACGGACACCCAAAATGTCGACTTACCTGCTGTTCTTCGGTGTCGGGGAGTTCGAAATCGTTGTGAATTCTGAAGATCCGCGGGTGAGGGTCGCCACCACGCCGGGCATGACGCCGTATACCGGATATGGCCTCGAATTCGGCCGCCAGGCGCTCGCGTATTGTGAAGACTACTATCGGGTCCCTTACCCGCTGCCGAAAATGGATTTGATCGCCATTCCGGACTTCGCTTTCGGGGCCATGGAAAACTGGGGCGCGATCACCTTTCGCGAAAATCTGCTGCTGCACTATCCGGATTCAACTTCCCGGGCGGGCGAAGAGCGGATTTGCGAGGTGATCGCACACGAAATCGCCCACCAGTGGTTCGGGAACCTCGTGACCCCCTCGGATTGGCGCTACCTGTGGCTCAACGAGAGCTTTGCCACCTTCTTCGGCTTCGGGATCGTCGACAACTACCATCCGGAGTGGGGCATCTGGGAGCAGTTTATCGGCAGTCAAACCGAAGGTGCGCTCGTGCGCGACGGGTTGCACGAGACCTTCGCGATTGAAATTCCGGGCGGCGAGCACGTGGTGATCAACACCAGCACGGCGCCGATTATCTACAGCAAGGGCGGCAGCATCCTTAGACAAGTTTTGGGCTTTATCGGCCCGGAATTGTTCCGGGACGGGCTGCACCGGTATCTGGAAACGTACGCATACGGCAATGCCGCCAGCCGGCAGCTCTGGGAGGCCTTCGAATCCTCATCCGAAAAGCCGGTGACCCGGATGATGAAGAGCTGGATAGAACAACCGGGATATCCGCTGATTACCGTCGAACGACGGGACGATCAGCTTAACTTGCGGCAACACCGGTTCACCTACCTGCCCAACACCTCCGGGCAGCTCTGGGATGTACCAATTACGGCGCGGTTGATTAACCGAAACGGCGAAGAGCGGATCGTTCGACACCTGATGACCGGGGAAACCGCCGTCATCGAACTGGCTCCCGGTGCGGCGGCTTACAAAATCAACGCCGACCAAACCGGATTCTACCGGGTCCAGTATCTGAATTCTGAGGATCTCGAAACCCTCGGGGAACGGGTCCGCAACAAATCGTTGTCGACCGAAGACCGTTGGGGACTCCAGAATGACGTGTATGCCGGGGTCAGAAGCGGCAACATCGGCATCGACGCCTACCTGGCTTTTCTCGAGTATTACAGGGCTGAAGACGCCTTCTTGCCATTGAGCAGCATCGCCGCCAATTTGTTTCAAGCCTACAGCGTCCTCACCGGCGACAGCAAAAACCGGCTGAAGTCGATTGGTCGTTCCCTGCTCCAGGGGGCACTGGCCGCAATCGGTCTCGTGCCGAAAGCCGCTGAGCCCTTCACCGTTTCCTTGTTGCGGGATCAGATCATGCTGCCGGCCGCCATTTTCGGCGGGCAGGATGTCGTTCAGTTTGCCGGGAAACAGTTCGAGAATCTGCTTTCCGGCGGCACCGTCCATCCGGACATCCTGAAGAGCACCCTTCAGATTGGCGCCCTGACCGGAGGAAACGCAGCGCTGAAATGGCTTCAACAGCGGTTTCAGTCGACTATCAGCGAACACGAGCGGCTCAACATTCTGGCGGCATTGGGATGGTTCAGTGACAAACATGTTATCGAGAGTGCCCTGCAATTTGCACTCGAAGAGGTGCCCGACCGCAACAAATTCATTCCGATCGTTTCAGCAACCGCAAATCCCCACGCTGTCGATCATCTCTGGGACTGGTACCTGGCGCATCTGTCGGAACTCGAAGCCTTTCATCCCCTGCTCTACGAGAGAGTGATTGCCGCGATCGTACCGACAGCCGGTATCGACAGATCGGAAAGCGTCGGTGCATTTTTCAAGAAATACGTGGCGGCTCATCCGCAGACCGGTGATGTGGTCAGACTGGCAATGGAACATCTCGAGATCAACCTGAGAATGCGCAACCGATCCTCGAGTTGAGGAACAATGGTGTCCATCCACGGTCTCATAAAAAGTCCTGATCAGTTTCTGATCCTGCAGCAGTTCTTCACGTTCACTCATTTCAGCCTTCTCGGTATCGTGCGCAGACCGTACGCCATTGCCTACTCTAATGACGCTGGTCGATGTTGTCGTCATTTGTCGATCATCACATTTTGAGTCGTAATCATTCCATTTCGTCAGTCAATCGGGGAGTGCATCACCGGCAGGAGGACAAGCCGGAAAGCCCCGTGGATGTCACCGCAGTGAATATTTGTCGGCACTGCCGCAACAGTTCTTGACACGGCGGCTAATTTTTATTACTCGCTTTAAAAGCTTTTCCCCTGCCACCCCTAACCTTGCTGAAGCCTATGCTTGAAATACACAGGCATATCAGGGCCGACGGTGCACACCGACTGAAGCGAATGGCGCCAACGCATCCCGTGTATGGAGAACCCGGTTAAATGAATCGACGAACCTTCCTGAAGATTGTCGGCATGAGCAGCATCTCGATGGCTGCCGGCTGTACCCCCGACCCATACAACCAACCCCGACCGGACAAGACACTCTATTCACTGGTTCATGCACCCGACGACATGGTGACCGGTGATGCTTCGTGGTATGCGTCTACTTGCCGAGAGTGTCCGGCGGGATGCGGTATTCTGGCCAAGAATCGGGAAGGACGGGTGATCAAGGTCGAAGGCAACCCCCTGCATCCGATCAATCAGGGGAAGCTCTGCATGCGCGGCCAAGCAGTGGTGCAGGGGCTCTTTAATCCGGACCGGATCAACTCGCCGCTAATAAAAGAAAACGGCGGTTGGCGACCGATTTCATTCAAAGAGGCCGGTGATATTCTCAAAACCAAAGCCGAAGCGGCCGCCGGTGCCGGCCCCAACAGAGTGCGGATGCTGACCGAGGTCGTCGGCACCAGCCTGGAGAAACTCTTCAAAGAATCCCTGCGGCGCTGGAAGTCGGGTGGACCGCTATTTTATGAACCTTTTGCCTACGAGTCGCTGAAGGCGGCCAATGAGGCCGTTTTCAACGTCAAGGGGTTGCCTTCGTATCGAATGGAAGATGCCGATGTCCTGATCGGCTTCGGTGCCGATTTTCTGGAAACCTGGCTCTCTCCGGTCGAATACGCCCGCAAGTTCAAATCGATGCACGCTTTGCGGGATGAGCGCAAAGGCCGGTTTTTCCACATCGGTCCTCACATGGCGCTCACTGCCGCCAACGCCGACCTCTGGTTGGCCTGCCGACCCGGCAACGAGGCTGCCCTTGCCTTCGGCCTGATCGGCGAAGCCCTGCGCAGCGGTCGTTTCAACGATTCGACCACGCCCTTGCTTGCTGAACTTGAGAGTGCCACCGCGCCATACACCAAAGATCGGGTGGTCGAATTGACCGGGGTTGGTGTCGAAAACTATGAACGACTGATCACTGCATTGCGCGAGGCAGAAAATCCTTTGGTACTCGGAACCGGCGCCGCCGCTGCCGGACCGAATGCGCTGCAGACCGACCTGGCAGTCAATTACCTCAACTGGATTTTGAATCCGCAGCTTCCATTATACGACTTCGGTCAGCGACACCGGGTTGAAATTGCGGCCACCCGAGCGGAAGTTCTGGGATTCTTCGAGGCCCTCGACCAGGAACCGGTCGACCTGCTTCTGTTGAACAACGTCAATCCCGTTTACACCAACCCCATGGTCGGTGATATCGAGCGGATTCTCCAGGATGAGGCTTTGCTCGTCGTGTCTTTCAGCAATTTCATGGACGAGACGACAGCCATGGCGGACCTTGTTTTGCCCGTCAGCCTGCCATTGGAGGCCTGGGATGAATACGGCGGCAAGGTGGGAATCGTATCGACCCTGCAACCGGCGATGGGTCGAGTCAATGGCCGCACCCTCATCGGCGATGTCTTCCTGAAAGCCGCATTCGACAAAAACAGTCCCGAAGACAGTTACAAAGCCTACCTGATTGCCGATTTGATATCGAAAAGGCGGGTCGGAAAAGAGATGGAATGGCTGCAGACCTTGCAAAACGGCGGTATCTTCAAAACCACCGAAGAGCAGGAGAACCCGCAGCCGTCTTCGAGACCGACTACCTTGAGTCCGACATTCTTATCGAGGGTCCAACAGCCGGTGGTTGACGGGTTGACCTGCATTGCCGCACCATCCATCCGGTTTTTTGACGGCCGCGGCGCCAACAGACCCTGGCTTTGCGAAGTGCCCGATCCGATCACGCGGGTGGCCTGGCAGACACCCGTACTCGTCCATCCACGCACTCTCGCATCCGAAGGCCTGAAGCATGGCGACCTGGTTCAGATCGTCAGCAATTGGGGGCAGGTGGAGGTTCCGGTTTACGAGACCATGAGCGTCGCCCCTGGCGTCCTTACGATGAATACTGGGCAGGGACATGAAGACTTCGGTCGCTATGCCGCCGGCAAAGGTGCCAATCCGTTCCGGCTGACACCACCCGAGCCGGTCGAGGATACCGGCGGCCCTCAGTTTCTGGTCTCGGGAGTCCAGATCAAGAAAACCGGCCGGTCGATGAAGCTCGCCCACACCGACGGCCACCGGACCCAGCTCGGACGTAAAATCGCGGTGAGTGTTACGTTGCGTACGATCGAATCCCTGAAGCAGCGTAAGAAAGCTGGTCTGACCATGTGGGATTTTCCTTTAGCCCTGCCGATTCCGGAAGGATATGATCCAAAACGCGATTTTTACAAGCCGCACGATCATGACGGCTATCGCTGGGGCATGGTGGTGGACCTCGATCGCTGCATCGGCTGCGGTGCCTGCTCGGCCGCCTGCTACGCCGAAAACAACATCGGCATCGTCGGGGTGGAACGTATTCTCGAGGGACGCGAAATGGCTTGGCTCAGTGTGGAACGTTATGAGGACAAGAAAAATCCGGAACGGATCACCTTTTTGCCGCTCATGTGCCAGCACTGCGACAATGCACCCTGCGAGTCGGTTTGCCCTGTATATGCGCCCCATCACAACAAGGAGGGGATGAACAACCAGATCTACAACCGCTGCATCGGAACGCGCTATTGCAGTCAGAACTGTCCCTACAAGGTGAGACGGTTTAACTGGTACACCTGGGAATGGCCGAACCCGCTTCAATACCAGCTCAAC
>JARFQH010000054.1 GCA_029287875.1 Desulfobacteraceae bacterium
CGGTTTGCAGCTTGCCTTGGCCTGCGATATCCGGGTCAGCACACCGGATTGCCAAATTGGTTTGCCGGCCATCCGAGAATCCCTCATCCCCGGTTTGTCCACATGGCGCCTGCCACGTTACGTCGGTTGGGGCCGCGCCAAAAAACTCATTATCGGCGGAGAGAACATTACCGGAGAAGAGGCTTCGGTCATCGGGCTGGTGGACCACCTGGTGCCAGGCGAAGACTTTTTTTCCCATCTTGATAGGGTAGCCGATGGATACTTGAAAGCTTGCTCGACCGGATCGCGGATGAGCAAACTGTTGACGAACCAGGCTTTCGACATGGATTATGATGACTTTTTAACGATGTACTTCGGTCTTCAGGAGCAAACTCAGTACGGCCCGGATGCCGAAGAAAGCAAACGGGCGTATCGGGAAAAGCGCGAACCCAACTGGCAATAAGGGTTTATACGAAGTTCTTTTGATCTTTAGTACATGACGAGATAGCGGCTTATTTCATGAAGATGGTTTTCTGAGCCTTCCATAAGCAGGGTCAGCACTTTGTGAACATCTTTTTCATTTGTCTGAAGTAAGACATCATTGAGATCGGCAATGACTGTCTGTTCAATGAGGATAGTGACATCAATGGCATTGTTCCTTGACACTTTGCCTTGATCAATCAGATATGAATACAGTTCCTGCAGGTCCGAATCGACAAATTTGCCGGTATCGTCGGTCGGATCGTCAAATCCGTATGGTTTCAGAAGGAATGAAACGGCATTCATGAATGACTGTTTGCTTTTAGCTGTATTCCCAAAAACGTCCAATCCCCAAATGTCTGAAAGTGCACCGTATAAATCCCTCGCGAGTCTCACCTCCTCGCGTATATACCTGAGAGCATCCAGGGTATCAGCGCCGAGTGCGGCGTTTTTTTCTGCATGACCCTTTTCAGCTGCCATACATGTGCCGCCGGATGTGATTGTGGCCAACCAAAACAAAACAAGGGCACAGATGATCTTTCGATTATTCATCATTTTATTTTTCGCAAAAAGTCCATTCATAATGGTTTGCGTCATCCGGTTTCAATAAATATACCAGGAATACAATCCTCATATAAATTAACATAAAAAACAGTATCATATATGTATATATCAATTTCGGGCATATTCGGGTCTGAGTGAAATGACGTAGATTTATTGGGGGAATGTACGCAAAATGCTGTTAAATGATATCAGTAAAGCGCTACGGCGTACTTTTGTAGACCGCACAAGCGATTCCGGAGATCTATAGGCCTTAAGATAAAGGTTTTGGACTGCGTTATCGGTCGTCGGCGTATTACAATACAGCCTTCTCCCTCTGGCCTTGCCCAAAACATTATCTTAAAGCCTATACCATGCCTGATTAAGGCTGAAATTTCAGAAAAGGGCCTGTATGGATGGAAACTCATTAGTGATTCGTCAAGGTACAGGCTGTTCCAAGTCAATCGTTACAGCCTTTGCTTGCCAAATGTCCCGACAGTATTCCCGGATGGACCGATCCGATGAAAATTTTCCCATTCGAGCTGTATTGAGAATGGCCATTCGGGTCCATAGGGACGGGGCCCGGTAAGCCGCGGCGACCCGGTCCTGACATGCAACATAGGAACGGTAGTCCGCCAAAACCAGAAACTCGTCACGATTCAACAGATCCTCAACAAGCGGTCGAAACAGTTCTCGATCGCCGCCGGAAAATGCTCCCCAGCGAATCTGGTCGAGAGCTTTGCGCAGTTCCTCGTCTGCTTCCACGTGTTCCATTGGCCGATACGCTTTCGATTTGATCTGCAAGACTTCTTCGGCTGTCCGTCCAAAAAGAAAAAAATTCTCCTCTCCCACCTCCTCGCGGATTTCGATGTTGGCGCCGTCCAACGTCCCGATGGTCAGCGCGCCGTTCATGGCAAATTTCATATTGCCGGTGCCCGATGCTTCCTTGCCCGCGGTGGATATTTGCTCTGACAGATCAGCTGCCGGGTAAATTAATTGCGCGATTTTGACACTGAAATCCGGCACGAACACGACCCTCAGACAATCCCGGATGTCAGGATCCCGGTTTACGACGTCGGCCACGGAATTGATCAACTTAATGATCAGCTTTGCCATTGTGTAACCGGGAGCTGCTTTGCCACTGAAGGTAAACGTACGGGGCAATATTTCGCCCCCCGGTGACTCTTTGATCCGATTATAGAGGGTGATGATGTGGAGCAGCATCAGATGCTGGCGCTTGTATTCGTGTATACGTTTCACCAGAATGTCAAACATCGATTCGGGGTTGATGTCGACTCCGGCACACTTCCTCATCAGCCCGATCAGACGACGCTTATTCTCCAATTTGATGTGGCGCCACTTCTCCTGGAACTGCTGGTCGTCAACGAACGCCTCCAGTCGTTTCAATTCCGACAGGTCCGTCATCCAGCGATCCCCGATGCTGCTGGTGATCAGAGCACTGAGCCCTGGGTTGCTCAACACCATGAATCGGCGCGGCGAGACCCCGTTGGTTTTGTTGCTGAATTTTTCCGGCATCATCTCGGCAAAATCCTGCAGCAAACCCTCCTCGAGCAGTTTGGTGTGAAGCGCCGCAACACCGTTTATGGCGTGGCTGCCGACGCAGGCTAGATTCGCCATCCGCACATATTTTTCACCACTGTCGTCGATCAGGGACATGCGGGTTAGGCGTTCGGTGTCGCCGGGATAAAGGCGTTGAACCTCATTTAAAAAGCGGTGGTTGATCTCGTAAATGATTTCAATGTGCCGCGGCAGCACGGCGGCAAAAAGCAGCAGCGGCCATTTTTCCAATGCTTCCGGCAGCAGGGTGTGATTGGTGTAGCCCATAGTTTTTTGTGTGATGTCCCAGGCTGTCTCCCAGTCCATTGCATGCTCGTCGATAAATATGCGCATCAACTCGGCCACGGCGACGGCCGGGTGAGTGTCATTGAGCTGAACCGCCCACAGTGTATCGAAATCATCGAGGTGGCCTTTGATCCGCATATGAAGATCGACAATATTCTGTAAAGAACAGGAGACAAAGAAGTATTGTTGCTCCAGACGCAGTCGCTTGCCGGCAACCGGCTCGTCGTTTGGGTAGAGAACCTTAGTCAGATTCTCGGAGGACACTTTCTCTTCGACTGCACCGTAATAGTCACCGATATTGAAGGCCTGAAAATCGAACGATTCACTGGCTTCGGCCTTCCACAGGCGCAGCGTGTTGCAGTTATTTACCTTGTATCCGGAGATCGGTGTATCGTATGGTGTTCCCTTCACTACCCGGTCGGGAATCCAGCGCACGCGGTGACGTCCTTCCGGGTCCTGATAGTATTCGGTTTTACCGCCCAGTTTGACGTCGTACTCTACTTCCGGACGGATAATTTCCCAGGGATTGCCCAGGTGCAGCCAGTTGTCCGTCAACTCCACCTGCCAACCATCACGGATCTCTTGGTGAAAAATGCCGTGCTCGTAGCGAATTCCGAACCCAATCGCGGGAATTCGCAGTGTGGCCAGGGAATCCAGGTAGCACGCCGCCAACCGGCCGAGGCCGCCGTTTCCCAATCCAGGCTCTTCTTCCTGGGCAATTAAATCCTCCAGATTCTGGTCGATCGCCGTCACAGCTTCGCGCGCCGAATCGTAAAGATCCAAGTTGATGAGATTTTTACCCAGTTGGGGTCCCATTAGGAACTCGGCCGACAAGTAACAAACGATTTTGACGTCTTTTTTGATGATGGTTTCCATCGTGTGGATCCAGCGCTGCAACATGCGATCCCGCACTGTGTAAGCCAAGGCCATGTAGTAATCGTTGCGCGTGGCAATCTGCGGAAATTTGGCTTGGATATAATACAGATTGTCCAGGATGGCGCGGCGAAGCGTCTCGATGCTGGTGCCCGTGCGGTCGTCTTCGACCTCCGCGGTGTGGCGTGGCGGCATTTCATACTGTTTGGTCATTTCCCTTTCTCCCGTTCGTAAGATCATGTTCGTGAAGGTAAGGGCCTCTGCAAGAATTCCGAAACTTTTACATTAAATGCCGTATATTCATCCGCAATGTCAAATGGATTAACCAAGAAGACAAACTTTAACGGGCTGTTAAGTTCCCTTGTCCGCATATTACGGCGGATCATGGCGTAAGCCGTGACACACGATCGGTGTTTGACATAACTGCCGTAATATTTTATATAATATAATTAAACCGTTAACCGGTTCAACCGCTTTCCGGAAAATGTTTCAGGTAATGAATCCCACAACAGACCGCGAACCGGTGGAAGGCTTTGTTGAAGTGCCTGAAGGACGGCTCCATCATCTGGATTGGGGCGGCAGCGGGCCGCAGATCCACTTTTTGCACGCCAATGGCTTCTGTGCCGGCACTTACACGCCTTTTCTCAGATATTTGATGGCCGATTTTCATGTCTTCGCCAGCGATGTCCGCGGACATGGAGGTTCCAGTTTCTCCGGTGCCCCGCGCATTCGCCACTGGGACATTTTCGCCAACGATCTGAAGTTAACCATCGAAAAGGCCATGACGCCGCCGATCATCGGGATGGGTCATTCGTTGGGAGCCGTCACCACCTGTATTGCTGCCGCAAAGTACCCCCGACTGTTTAGCGCCCTCGTTTTGATAGATCCCGTGATTTTTCCAAAGAAATTCCTCTGGCGTATTGCGGCCATGAAAATCCTGGGCCTGCGCAGCGCCATTGGACCGGCCCGCATGGCCCGCAAGCGGAAACGGGTTTTTAAGGACAAACAGACGGCCCTGAGACGATTTGCCGAGGGTCGGGGAATTTTTAAATCCTGGTCGAAAGATTTTATCGAGGCTTACCTGGAGTGCGGCCTGCTGGAAAAGGACACGCATAGCGCGATTTTAAAATGTGATCCGGAACTGGAAGCGCAGATTTTCGAATCAGTTCCCCTCAACGTCTGGTCGTACGTGAAAAAGATCTCCTGCCCGGTGTTCGTTGTACGCGGTGAGGCCTCGGAAACGTTTTTAAGACAGGCGGCCAATCGTATCAAGGCCGTAAGGCCGGAATTCGAACTGCAGGAAATTCCACGCTCGGGTCATTTTGTCTCCATGGAACAGCCCCAGGTCTGTGCTAGCGTCATCTTGAAATTTCTTCGAAAACAAAATGGCCGGTGACGTTTATGCGATGCCCGACCGGCGCAAGTATTAGCGAGATGGACGTAAAGGTCTTTAGTCCTTCCATGTAAAAAGGAAATGAAAAATGAAAACCCAGTACACGTCATCATCAGGCTCAAAAAAGGATATTCAGCAGTTGATGCGGGTTGCCCTCGGACAGGAGTTCGCCGACCTGGCGGTGGTCAACAGCCGATTGTTGAACGTTTATACGGGCGAGTTGTTGGAAGGGCTGGCGGTCTGCACCAAGGGATCCTGGATCGCTTACGTCGGAAAGGATACCGAAAAAAAAATCGGCCCTCAAACGGAAATCATCGATGCCGCCGGGAAAATGCTCATTCCGGGACTGATCGACGGCCACACGCACCTTGCCTGGCTCGGCAGCGTCGAGGCATTTCTCGAGCCGATCCTGGCCGGTGGGACGGCGGCTCTCGTGACCGAAAGCCTCGAGGTGTATGCGGTCGCCGGCTTGGCCGGCGTCAATGACTTTCTGGATGCGCTATGCGACCAGCCGATCAAGGTTTTTTCCACGGCACCTTTCATGGCTTCTATCAGCCGCAGGGCGCATGGAATCGACTCGGGTGACCTGAAAGAACTGTTATCCCGTAGAGACATCGTCGGGCTGGGCGAATCCTACTGGCAAACAGTCCTCCAAAAACCGGACCAGGCGCTGCCCACGCTTGAAACGGCCCTTCACTCCGGCAAGCCGCTCGAAGGGCATACAGCCGGCGCCAGGGGGAACAAACTGGCAGCTTACCTGGCGGCCGGGATTTCCTCCTGTCATGAACCGATAACAGCCGATGAAGTGCTGGAGCGTCTGCGCCTGGGCATTCATGTCATGATCCGGGAAGGAAGCATCCGCCGGGACCTCGAAGCCATCGCCGCCGTAAAAGATGCCGGCGTCGACACACGCCGGCTGATCCTGGTGACGGACGGTCTCAGCCCCCAGGATTTGACCGAAAAAGGCGGAATGGAATTCGTGGTCCGGAAGGCGATTGAACACGGTTTCGATCCGATCGTCGCGGTCCAAATGGCGACGCTCAACGTGGCCGAACACTTTCGTCTGGACGCGGTTATCGGCGGCATTGCACCGGGCCGGTCGGCCGATATGCTCGTTCTCCCGGATCTCCAGACGTTTCGGGCCGAGATTGTCATCAGCAACGGCAAAGTGATTGCCCGCCAGGGGCGTTTGTTGGTCGAACCCCGGCGCCACCGCTATCTGCCGGCCAGCCTCACGTCGGTACTGTTGCCGGATGATGTTACGCCGACTGATTTTCAGATCGTGGCCGAGGGGGCAACCCGTGTCAATGTAAGGGTTATCGAAATGGTGACCGACCTGGTGACAAAGGAAATTGTTCTGGATCTTTTAGTGACCGATGGCCGGATAAATGCAGAGCCCGGCCGGGATATTGTCAAAGTTGCGGCCATCGACCGCACTCACGTTCCCGGCAAGAGATTCGTCGGTTTGATCAAAGGATTCGGTCTGAAAGCCGGTGCCCTGGCCTGCAGCGCGGCCTGGGACACCTCCGACATCATCGTTGCGGGAGCCGACGACGGTGACATGGCGATCGCCGTGAATCGCATCCGTAAATTGCAGGGGGGCGTGGTCGTTGTGGCGGATGGCACAATCGAGGCAGAACTGCCGCTGCCGGTGTTCGGGCTCATGTCGGAAGAATCCCTCGATCGGGTGGCCGCAAAACTGGCAGAGATCAAAGCCTCAGTGAACCGACTCGGATGTCCTTTTCCCGACCCTCTCCTTACGCTGGTCACCCTGACAGGCGCAGCCATCCCGTATTTGCGGATCTGCGAAGAAGGCCTGGTGAATCTGAAAAACGGAACGACGGTGGGTTTGTTCGCCAATTAGTGCCTATGCATGTTTTCCAAAGGTATTGGTCGATTTCCGTTCCGGAAATGTGGTATGATGTAGGAATTTACGGTCAGGGTTTACAAGTTGCGCGCAACGGTTTATGAAAGCGCTGTCCTTTAACCCTCGACCGGCGGCGCCGAAATCGCGCCAGTGCCGGTTAAGACTGTCGCTGGAGGTTTGTATGGATTCCCGGGTCAAAGCCGCTATCGTCGCGGCGGTCAAGAACGAGCCTTTCGCCCGGACTTTTGGCATAGAGTTGATCGAGTTGGACGACGGCCGATCGGTAGTGGAAATGACCTTTAACCCCCGGATAGCGAACAACATCTATGCACGCGCTCACGGCGGTGCGATTTACGGCCTCATCGACGAGGCTTTCGAAACCGCCGGACAAACGGAGGGAACAGTTGCCGTGGCGCTCAATGTCAACGTCACTTATATTGCCAGCCCGCAGGAGAAAACCCGCCTGCGCGCCGAGGCGAACAGGGTCAGCCAGACCCGGAAAACCGCAGGATATGACATTCGGGTCATCGACGGTGAGGGCCACCTGATTGCCACCTGCTCGGCCCTTGCCTACCGAACGGGAAAACCAATCCCGTTTCTTTAATTTTTATAAAAGATGCCTGACATGGAGAAAAAAGACAAATTTTCGATCCTCCACCTGGCTGATTTCTCCAAAGCCGGTCGAATCGCCTTCGTGCATGCACTTAAAATCGCACTCACTTTAGGCGCCGAACTGTCTATCGTTTTAACCAAGGCCGTCAATGCAACCGAAAAAAACTGGCCGCACAACCCGCCCGTGCGAACCACCCTCGAGCAGTGGAAAATCCTCAGAAACGGCAGCCGCCGCGCCGCGGTTTTTAATGAATTGGGGATAGCCGTCAAAAAGATCGACCAAAATGTCTTAAACCCAGCCGCAGCTATCGCCTATCACCTGGAGAACCACAACGTTGACTTGATCGTGCTTTCCGCCGGCTTTCAGAACGACCTGCTGCAGCGGACATATGACAACTCATTCTTTTACCTCATGCAACGAACAAGTGCGCAGATTCTCTTCATCCCCGACCGAACCGAGGGTTTCATCTCCGCCGAAAAAGGCACCGTTACCCTCAGCCATATAATGGTACCCGTGGTTCGAGAACCAAGCCCCGAATCGGCCATAAAGGACGCGGCCGCACTCGGATATGCCATGGGAGATAAAACTGTCAGCATTTCGCTGGTTCATGTCGGAGAAGCCAGCGGGATTCCACCGGTCAGTTTGCCGGCATATGCCGGTTGTTCCTGGAATCAGGTGATCCGCAACGGGGAGGCGGCCGATGAAATCAACGCTTTGGCCTATGTGCTGCCGGCCGATCTTATCGTCATGACCACACGGGGCCGCAGCTCAAACGGGTGTTCAAGAAGGGACAGTGTTACCGCAAGGGTTTTGCAAAAGGCGCCGTGTCCCGTGTTGATCATTTCTGAAGCTTAATGAATTTGAGGACAATTCTGTCGATGATTTCTCTGGGATCATCGTCTCACAGGTCGCAAAGATTTTTTAACTGCTTCAAGGGGCGCTGTACTTCCGATCCAACCGTTCCAATTCCTCCAGATAAGCCTTGCGAGTCGAAAGTCCCATCTGGTTCCTGATATCCTGATAGGCCGTCTTGATCAGCGGCCTGATATCGATTCCCAGCGAATTCAGTTTTTTGTTGTTGGCCAGGTCGATAATTTTCACGCAGTAAAAATAGGTCAGCACTCTGATTTTCGAATCCCGCCGTAAAAGGTAGGTGCGCCCCGAAATGGTGTTCAGGAAATAACATGAATAAGCATACATGACCTTCGGGGAAGGCCGACCGGCCGTTGAGGTTTTTGAGCCGCCTTCCAGAGTATACCAGCGGTAGAAAGTCTGCATGACCGGTTCGATGATCTCATACTCTTCATCGAGTACGCTTTTAATTACACTGATCCGCTGCTTTCCTAAAACCCGGTAGAAATGCGCCATGTTTTTGAACAACCGGTGAAGGCTGTCCGTTTCTCCAACCAGCACCGGCTCGTTCTTTGACAGCAGGTCAACCGTTTCCACGTACTGTTGATAGACCCCGCCTTTCAGTTTGTAGGCTTTGATATACGGTTGTTGGTCGAGATAGGCAAAAAAGGTCTTGACCTGAGCATCAACATCCGCAAGTACGATAGGCTTTCCTTCATCAACTTCGGCCGATCTTTGACCCAGAGCTTCAGTTAGTTTTTCATCCTCCTCGGCGGGCCCTTCGGCTTCAGACAGTTTTTTTTCAAGACCGGCGACCCGTTGCTCCAACCCTTCGGTTTTTTCCTGCCATGTTTCCTGTTCGGCAGTAATGGCCTTTTGAACGGTCTTCTTGTGCCATTTCATGACATTGACGTAGACCAGGACGCAGAGTGCGGCGAAGATAAGAACACCGACAAGGACTTTGGCCAATTTTCCCATATGGACCACCCACCACCTTTTGAG